>JAIOPP010000080.1 GCA_021413845.1 Planctomycetia bacterium
TGGCTGCGACGTTGTGGAGTCTGTGGAAGAGCGGCGGCCGCTACGATCCTGCGCGGGTGCGCGGCGTCGGGCGACCGTCGGCGCCGAAGGGAGTCGAACCCGCTTGAGCACGAGCGGCGGAGTTCCCAGGGTGGCTCTGAGACGCGCCTCACGGCGCGAGCTCCGGTCCGTGAATGAACCCGCCGCACGAATCACGAACGCACGCTCCGATCTCCGCATGGACCTCGCGCAAGCGAAGAGTCCCCGATAGGTGCCTGGGCGACGTTTTCCAAGATGATCGTCCGATCCTTCCGCGGAACGAATGCGAACCAGCGACTCCGAACCGACGCACGGGAAACGGCCTCCAAGACGTCGCCGAAAGGCACGAACGCCTCGACACGAACGTAACCTACGAACAAGCCCCTCTCCGAAAAGAAGAGAAAAAAAGCGGGCCCGCGCCCGCGGTGTATCTTGACCGAGAGCTTCCTATAGGTGTCACCCCGCGCGGTTCTAAATGCTGAGCCTGGTCGTTTTCTTTGTTGGAAGTAAGACGACTAGGCTCATGGGCGGGAACAACAATTATTGTGAGTCAGATATCGATCTTTCTGATTTGCTTGAAAGACGCTGCCCCACTAATTCCTCGATTGGAAAACTAGGCGGCTCAATCACGATGATTCGCCTAGCGGCCACATTCCCTGCGTCATCAAAAACGGGTCTGGCTGTTCGAAAGGTCACGTACTTATCAGGTGCCCCGACTACTTCAAGAATGCGGCCCGGCTGCGGATCAAATTCTTCTGTTTCGACGCGGAGTATGCCGGAGTTGCGGTATATCGACGCTGACTGAACAAGGTATGTGGACATGATGATTTGGCTCCTAAAACTAGCGTGAAGGCCGGTTCGGGTGATTCTCAAATGACCTCATCAACCCTTCCAGGCGGGAATTCACCGAAGTTGTTTCCGGTGCCGTTAAACCCCAAGCACGAGAGTTTTGTAACAAGCGTTGTTGAACTTCGATTTCCAAAACAATGTCACCGAGGTCTTGACCGACCCAATCGTAAATCGCCTGAGCACGGCCTGTTCGGAACTGAGTGGTATGAATCATTTCATCGAAGACGGTGCTGGCCGTGGGGTTTGGCCGCATAAGAATGTCTTTTGCACTCAGAGTAAGTCCTGTTTGCCCAGGACCCCCTGCTTCAAGCAATTGCATCTGAGCGAAATCGCTTTGGTCAATTATGCCGCCGTTCCTATCGAATGCCGCTTTGATCTTCTGGAATCGCACCGAATCCATCGGTGCCCCTTCCGCAATGCTTGCCAGTCCCGACCGGAAGGTTGTGTTGGCTGGAGTGCTCCGCACTGCGGTCGACAGGCCCGACAAGTCCGTAGCAACGTTCGCTAACTTTCCTCCGATCAGCGTAAATCCCGCCTCGAACGCCACGCCGCCGACGAGGTCACCTCTTCCTTTCGTCGTGCTTAAACGGTTCCCGAGCTCTTCGACGTAGTTCTCCATTCCATTATAAACCTCCGACCACGCGTCTTCCCGATTGAATACCAGATTGCCGCCGAAGCCGATCGTTTGGCTCGCTTTTTCGGCGAAACGTCCGGCCGCTGCAATCTTATTATCCATGAATTGGTCTTTGTCGGTTAAAAACAGTACGGCATCGTCACAAATGGCAGCTCCGAAATTTCTAATACCGGCAAAAAAGGAACGGGTCCTAGAGCCGAAGCCCTGAGCCACGGCGAGAATTTCGGATTCCCCATTGTCCGCGGAATAACGATTGATTTCTGCAATCTGACTTGGAGTCGAATGGCAATAAAAGCAGGGCGTGATGGTAAGCGGTGCCCGTATCGGATCCGAAGTGGATTTAAGTGGACCGCCGAACGAAGGCGTGAAGCTGTAGTAGGATGGGTCGTATTCCGCCAACCCGGTCGGATCGACGTTGTTGAGCGGATCGTTGCCGACGTACTGATTCAGGTTCAACGTCCCTCCGGCGAAGCCGATGGGGTCGGGGTTGAGCCAGTCGCCGAGTCTGGGGTCGAGGTAGCGGTTCCAGGCGTAGTAGTTGCCGGTCTCGGCGTCGTACGTCAGGCCGGTCCAGCCGGAGCGGACCAGCGTCGGGTCGCCCGAGCCTGCCGTGAGGTTGCCGTAGGCGTCGTAGGAATACTTCGCCACGAGGGTCCCGTCGGCAGCGACCAAGGCCCGGGTGCTGCCGAGCTCATCGGTGAGGAGCCATTCCAAGCCATGCCCCGTCCGCTGCTGGCCGAGCACTTGCCCTTCGGCGACGAATTGCCGCAACCGGAGCTCGCCCGCGCCGTCGAGCACCAGCAAGAGCTTGTCGCCCGCGTAGACGTAACGCTCCGCGTCGACCAACTCGCCTTCCGCGTCGTATACCTTTTTCCCGATCCGGTGGTTCGACGCGTCGTACCGGTACGTCAGCGAGCCGGACGTTGCGCCGTCGACCCGCTTCCAGGTCACCTCGACCAGACGGTTACGATGGTCCCACTGGTACTCTTCCCGCGTGCCGTCGGCCAGCGAAGTCTTCGCCGTTCGGTTCCCCCGGTCGTCGTACTCGTAGGCGTACGTCCCGTCCGAGTCTACCCGATTGTGCGGATCGGGCGTGTAGCCCGACGTTCCCGTCGCCGACGAGGTAGACGTCTTGCGGTCGCCGGCCGCGTCGAAGGCGTACGACTCGAGCGTCGCTCCGCTTTGATCGAGCACGCACGTCAGCTGGTTCAAGCCGTCGTACTTGTAAGACCGCGTCCCCTCCGGGCCGGTCGACTCGATCAGCCGCGCCTTCGCGTCGTACTCGAAGTGGAACGTCGCCGCTGCGATCGTCGCGCCGACCGTCGTACCGTCGACGATGTAATTCGCGATGTCCGACACTCGACCCGACTCATGATAGACCTGGCTCGTGCGAATCGTCGTCCCGCCGGATAAAGCGGCTTTGGACGGGTCGAAGTCTCCAGCCCGGTTCGGCGCGTGGTGCCGAGCCGGGCTTTTTTCATTTCTGATCGGACCTGTGTCTGATCACCATTGTGAAACGGATCCGTAGTGCCCCAAGGAACCGAGGGGCTTCTTTGCAGTAGATTCCGCTGCAAGTCACAAAACGGCCGTCGTAAGTCTGTCCGGGCGACACGACGGCTATTGAATTTTTATCGTCGGAGTCCGAGGTTGAGAAATCGATTTGGGTGAGCTCCGGGCGGTGCGAACTTGAAAGACTCATCACATATCCAGCGCTGCTCCGAATCGATATAGTGGCCGGAAACGCCTACCGTGCGACTCCCGAGTCTCGTCGAATGCTAAGAATGACCACATCCGTGCTTTCCATGTGTCGGCTTCCGTTTGTCTTGATCTATCTCTTTCTAGTGGGAGCGAACGTCGGTGCGGACGACTCCACCGCGACCATCGCGGTGCATTGGCCGTTTGTTTCCGACGCTCGCGCGGCCGTCGGGACGGCACATGCGACAAGCCGCGGTGGGGTGCAATTCAAGACAGTCAGTGGTCGGCCGGCGGCTGTGCTCAACGGGCGGGACGCCTATTTTGAATCGGCGACGCCGTTGCGGTTCGGAACCGGCGACTTTTCGGTCGCGATGTGGGTTCATCCGGATCGTCCGCTCACTGCCATTCCGGGCAACCTGCTGAGTTGCTGGAACCCGCTCCAACGCCGAGGATGGAATCTGTACGTGCAAGGGAGTTCGTCCGCTTATTCGTCGATTTGCGACAGCCGACATTTGCATTTTGGGATCGACGACGGTTGGAACGGCCCGGAGCGTGACCACGGCAAACCTTGGCCAAGCAATTCATTGATCAGCAACCTGATCGTACACGAAGGGCGGCTTTATGCGAGTATCGCCGACGCCGACGAGCCGGCCGCCTATGCCCGCGTTTTCCGTTTATCGGACGACGAACGCAGTTGGGAAGACTGTGGGCGGCTTGGCAACGATGAGACGATCCCCTCGGTAATGTCGATGATCGTCCACGACGGCAAATTGTACGCCGGTACCGGCGCCTGGGACTGGGTCCGCGCGTTTAGCAAGGACGGTAAGCATCGCGCTCCGCGATCAACCCGCGTCTTCGTCTATGAAGGGGGCAAAAAATGGCGTGATCTTGGGGAAGTCGGCAAAGGTTCGCGAGTTCTTTGCTTGTGCAGCTTCGCCGGATCGCTTTACGCCGGTCTCGATTCAGTCGGGGGTGGTAAATTATTCCGACTTGATCAGGATCGCTGGATCGATTGCGGATCGCCGGATAATCGAAACCTCGAGAACCTGATGCCGTGCTACGGGGCGCTGCACGTCGCGACCCACGGCAATGTTTATCGATATGAAGACGAGAACAAGTTCGTCCTCATCGGCAAGGAGCCGCACGGCATCAACCAGATTCACGCCTTGCACATGTACGATGGCAAGCTGATCGCGGGGACTTGGCCTCAGGGCTACATTCTTCGTCACGCGACGAACGGGAAGTGGGAGATCATGGGCCGGCTCGGCCTGCCGCCCGGCAAGGACGAGGAGATCAACGAAACGAACGATCTCGAATATCACAACGGCGCGCTTTACGCGGGGCTGCTCCCGCTTGCGGAACTATATCGGTACGAGCGCGACGGACAGTGGGCGAGGATCGGCCAACTCGGCCGACGAAAGGATTTCACGAATGAACGGGCAAATTTGGCGAGTTGGATGCGACTGACCGCGATGGCGAGTTATCGCGGTCGGCTCTTCGTGGGAACCGGATCATGTCAGGGGCGTGCCGTCGATTGCGACGCCGATGGGACGCTGGGCCGCGTCCGTTCCTACGCCTTTGGGCAGATGGTGAGCCACGAAAAAGACCTCCCGCCGGGCTGGGTCCACGTAGCGGCAGTGCGGCGAGAACGGACTCTGGAACTCTACCTCAACGGCCGACTGGTGGCGAAATCCGGCGATCAACCGTCGCAATCGATCGACGTCGATAGCGATTCTCCGCTGCGAATCGGCTTCGGAAACCTGACGCACTTCTCCGGGGCGTTGTCCGATGTTCGGCTCTATCGTGGAGCATTGTCCGAGCACGATGTCGCAAAACTGGCTCAGGGAAATTAAGCCGGTGCGGACGAAAAGTTCATATTCCGCAACTACTCGCCTTCACAACCGCTGACGGAATTTTATGTTGCAGTTAAGTCGGGGCGACAGGACGTCTATTGAACTTTTTCTGGTCGGGATCAACGACTGGCCGCGATCAATTGTGCCCTTGCGTTCCATAACTCCGATCGCCGCCCAAAGCGATGCTTGGTAATGTCGACCCCATTCCTTTCCGTAGTGGTCGTTGGCGGCCATCGGCGTGTCGCCGATGAGTTCGGCCAACGTTTCGATCGAACAACCGATTCCCTTGTTCCGGTAACTCGAGAGCATCCTATGCACGAACGTATGTCGATAGGTATAGCTCGAGCATTTGCTCTTCTTCGGATCGAGATCCCGACCAAGCTTCTTCTTTAAGGTGAGGCAGCGAACGACGCCGGTCATCCGCTTCCACGGTTCGTCGCGCGTGTTCCGGAACAGCGGCTTGCCGGATCCCTTGAGCGCGGAGACCATCAACTTGCGGACGAATACGGCGACCGCGTTTTGAACAGGAATCTTTCGCGTCTTCTTCGTCTTCAAGGAATAGACCCGGTATGAATTGCCGCAAAGAATAATCGCTCAAGCGATCTTCGCCGGCACCGTAGAGAGCCTGTTCGTCGAACAACGACATTCGCTTTTTCATGCCGGGCAGCGTGTAATACCGGCAATCGGTCTGCTTCCGATTCCAGGCCGAACCGTGTTGCTTGCGGCGTTGCTTGCGAGTTCTTCTCGTGCGTCCGTCCGTGAAAAAGTTGACCGGTGTCGGCTTAGGTCCGATATTGGCTCGATCAAGGCTCGAAAACCCGCTTGCGAGAGGCTCCGATGATTCCACGCGATCCTGTTCGCCCGAAGCCGTGCTTACGAAAATTAGCTCGGCATTTGCTACATAGAATTACCACACTCATCATGGTAGCCGTTGTCGAGACGGTGGCGATATCTGCATGCTTCTCCGCCGACACTGACAATAACCGATGTAGACCGAACATCGTCGTCATCATTACCGACGATCAAGGCTACGGCGACTTGTCGTGTCACGGCAATCCGATCTTGAAGACGCCGCATCTCGATCGGCTCTATGCGGAGTCGGTGCGCTTCACCGATTTTCATGTGAGCCCGACTTGCTCCCCCACGCGCGCTTCGCTGATGACCGGCCGGCATGAGTTCAAGTCGGGCGTTACGCATACGATCTTCGAGCGCGAACGGCTCAACCTTTCGGCGACGACGCTGCCTCAGGTGTTGAAGTCGGCCGGCTATGCGACCGGAATCTTCGGCAAGTGGCACCTCGGAGACGAAGCCGAGTATCAACCCGGCCGGCGCGGGTTCGACGAATCGTTCATCCACGGCGGCGGAGGGATCGGGCAGACCTATCGAGGGAGCTGCGGCGACGCGCCGCGCAATCGCTACTTCGACCCAACGATTCTCCATAACGGCAAGTTCGAGAAGACGACCGGTTACTGCACCGATGTCTTCTTCGCCGAAGCGACGAAGTGGATTGCGGCGAAGGTGAAAGCCAATGCAAACGCTGCCGCGAAGCCGACTGCGAATCCGTTTTTCTGCTACATCGCCACGAATGCGCCCCACACGCCGCTCGATTGCCCGGCCGAGTACGAGGCCCGCTACACCGGCAAAGCTCCCAACGCCGACGTTGCGAAATTCTTCGGCATGATTGCGAACATCGACGACAACGTCGGTCGGTTGCTCGCGAAGCTCGCCGAACTCGGTATCGAGCGCGACACTCTCGTCGTCTTCATGAACGACAACGGCGGCACCATCGGTACGCAGGTCTTCAATGCCGGAATGCGCGCGCAGAAAGTAACCGTCTATCGCGGGGGGACGCGCGGCATCTCGTTCTGGCGCCTGCCGGGCACGCTGGTTCCCGGCGATTGCGATCGCCTCGCCGCGCATATCGACATGCTGCCGACGCTCGCGGATATCGCCGGTGCGCCGCTCTCTGCGGAAACGGCCGCCAAGCTCGACGGACGAAGTCTCAGACCTCTCTTGCTCGACCAGCGAGCCGCTTGGAGCGACCGCACTCTCTTCACGCACTCGGGCCGATGGCCGAAGGGGTCGAACCCGGAAGAGGCGAAGTTCGCAAACTGCTCGATTCGCGATCCACGCTGGAACTTAGTGAGCTCGCCGTCGGCCGCCGGGAGAAAGAAGAAGCCCGGCGAAGCTATAGCGGGCAACGTGCCGAGTTGGGAGCTGTATGATCTCCAGGCCGATCCGGGCGAGTCGCGAAATCTTGCCGGCGAACATCCCGACGTGGTGCGCCGCCTCGCGACGGCCTACGATGCGTGGTGGGCCGAGGTGATTCCGGCGACGGTCGAAAACGAACGCGCGGTCGGGCCGGCGATCAATCCGTTTCACGCGCTCTACTATGCGCAGTTCGGCGGCGGGCCCGCGGGTAAGTCCGCCGATCCGCCGCAGCCGGCCGCCGCGCCGAAGCCGGTCGAACCTGCGTTTGCGCCGGTCGTCGACGATCCGAAATTGCCGCGCGTGCTGTTGATCGGCGACTCGATTTCGATCGGCTATACGGTCGACGTGCGCAAGCTGCTGGCCGGCAAGGCGAACGTGCATCGAATTCCCGTCAACGGCGGCCCGACGACGAACGGGCTCGCCGTAAAAGACGCTCGGAAAGACAAGCTCTCGAACCTGTCGCGGTGGCTCGCGCCCGACGGCGCTCCTGCGAAGTGGGACATCATCCACTTCAACTGGGGCCTGCACGATCTGAAGGAGATGCCCGACGGCAAGTTGCAGGTCGACCCGGACGCGTATGAGAAGAACCTGCGCGAGCTGGTGAAGCAGATGCAAGCGACCGGCGCGACGCTGATTTGGTGTACGACGACGCCGGTGCAAGAAGGAACGAAAGGCCCGCCGCGCAAAACGGCCGACGTGCTCATTTACAACGAGCGGGCCAAGAAAGTGATGGACGAAGCCAAGGTTGAGACGGACGACCTCTACACGTTCGCGCTCCCGAAGCTCAAAGAGATCCAACTCCCGCTCAACGTCCACTTCACCCCGGCCGGCTCAGCGGTCTTGGCCGAGAAAGTAGCGGCGGAAATCGAAAAGCGGCTGCCGAAGAAGTGAGGCAACGCTGGTGGAGCAGAAAGTGCCTGTGCTACTCAGCGTGCTATTTGCCGTCATTGTCCATAATATATCGAATTAAGATCGGAATGATCGATAGTATCGGAGGAAGGGAGACGAGGTAGAACCCGTAGCGCTTCGGATCAGTATCTGCAAATAAAGTCCAAATAATAAGTGGGGCGTAAATGACCCATGCAATCAAAAAGCCGACGATTGCATTCCCATCTATTTCTTTCATCTGCGCTGCTACGATCAAACACAGCATCCCCATGGCGAACGGCAGTCCCATAATTACCAGACAACCAAAGACGACCAGTTCGTAGCCAAACCATTCATCACCATCCTTATCTATCATGCCCTTATGAACGTTTTGAGCTATCGGACAACATAAACCGATTAGGTTCACTATCAAAAGAACGAGTAAAACGCCTCTTGAGCGATTGTTCCACAGGGCGTCTTGGTCGTTGTCGCCGAGCATTTAATGGTGGCCTCCCGTGTTTGAATCTGTAGCGATACAGTATTGCTAATTGCTCGTAATCGCAGGGGTGGCACGGACAACTCGTTGTCCGTGCGCCGAAGGCGCTCAAGGATAGTTCGCAAGACATTTCGGCCCGTTTTTATGAACAATAACAACGCCGTACGCAGAAACTAATCAATCCCATGCCGATCGCCTCCTGCGCCTAACGGTACACGGACAACAAGTTGTCCGTGCCACCCAGCGTCCTTAAGAGCTACTCTACCCGATGCTGTTCACAAAACCGCATTAGCTCGGCCCTTTTGGACTCCGGCAATACCGACAAGACTTGGTCGATCTGATTTGGCTCAAGGCTTTCTAGATAGTGACACAATCTGATTATTGTCCCGGGATTGCGAATTTCCACCTCTTCAGGCGTGCTAGTTGATAGAAGGTCGTCAACCACTACGGAAAGATCGCCGTGAATACTGGCCGTTCGCTTGCGGAAAAATCGCAGGCAGACTTCGGCCGCAATCCAGACCATCACAGAAAATATTATAACGACGATGTAAAACGTTGTGCGCATTGAGGACACCACCACCTCTACAGGGACGAGCTTCTAAGTCATGTCGCATTGCGCAAGAATGGGATCAAAATCGGTGACGTTTCAATTACCTGACACATTGACTCGCCTTTTATCGTACTCTGGAATAAACAAAAAGTTGTGCGCCGATGAGCGCCGTCAGAGTGCTCGCCACGACCATGAGCGCGCAGCAGTAGCGAAATAGTGGGCGGTTCATGACTCCTGTGAATCCGATTCCCAAGATCGTAAACGAAACGATCGCGCTTACTCCGATGATTGCAAAGCCGTCGTGGGCGAACCTGAGTCCGATCATGAAGAAAGACCAGACCGGCATGAGAAGCGAAAATGTCGGATCGTCGGTGAACAGAAGGCCGACCATAAATTGCGGAAGGCAGTAACAGGCCGACATCTCTGCAACGGCGCGAAGCAGCGGCTTGTCGGCCGTGGCCGGTTTACTTAGGCGGGCGCGCCAATCCAGCGGTATTTTAGCCACGGTGGGGCGGCTCCAAGCGTTCCTGCAGCGCTTCGATCACCAACCCCGCCGACCTTGCCGTCAGTCTGCCGTCGCTTTGGACGTCTAGCATTTCCCAGCGGATCAACTTGTCGACGGCGTCGGAGACGTCGAAGTCGACGTCGCGCTTGAGTTCCGCTTGCAGTAAGCGCTCGGCGCTCCGGTCGAGTTCGTCCATCGTCCAGCCGTCGTGCGGGGCTTGTCGCCAGAGGAGGAACCAGGCCGTGAGGGCTTCGCGATATTCTTGGTCTTCCGCTTCGTCGCAGAGCCGGAGGAACGCGCCCCAATCGCCGTCGAGCTTCTGGTAGTACAGGTTCTGCGTGAGGTTGAGTTGGTATTTCTCTTTGGTCCGTTTGTAGCCGAAGAACGAGCGCCAACCGTAGCCGATCGTGCCGATCAAGAGCATCAGATAAGCCAGCAGGCCGTAGATGCCGACCGCCGCGACCAAGAGCGCCCCTTTGATGATCTTCCACGCCGTGACGACGAGGCCCGAGATGAGCGGAAAGACGATTTTGCCTTGGTCGAGCATCGTCATCCGGACTTGCGTGCCGGGCAGCACCATGTCGACATCCCCTTCGGGAATGTTCTTGAACAGCTTGAGATAGATCCGATCTTGCACGTAGCCGGAGTCGTCGAGGTCGTGCGCGTGCGGTTGAAAAATGATCATCAACCGTTGGTAGAGCGGAATGCGGTAGTGATGCAGCTTGAACCAAGTGCGCCAACTCCGTCCGGTTCGGTGGTCGATCTTGTCGCCGCGAGCCCAAACTTCGAGATGCGCGAAGATGTCGAGATCGACCCGAAGGTTCAACCCCCAAGGGCTCACGGCTCCGACCGCGGCATCGACTTCGTTGCGCGGCAAAACGCGAAAGTTGGCCTTCTCGAGCAACACGCGGGCCGAAGTGAAGAGCTCGGCGCTGAGTGTTTTGGCGTCTTGCGGCGTGTAGCGCGAGAGGGAATGGACATCGACGTCGGGATCGAACCCGGCGTAGATGTCTTTCAGCCGGACGAGCCGAGTGCGGTACTCGCGATGGATGACGGCGTCGAGCAGCCGACAAACTTCGCGATAGTCTTGCGCGGCCGAAGCATCGGGATCGACATGCCGCGCGAGCAGCGATTCCAAGTCGCGCTTCGTTACCGGGATGAAGCGCCCTCGTTTGTACTTCGACGTCGGCGAAGCAGCGCCGGCCGTATGCTCGGCGGCAGCGGCGACATGTTTCGGGACAGGAAGCATGAGGGGGAAAGTCAGAAGTCAGAAGTCAGAAGTCAGAAGTAAAAACCGGAACCAAGAAAAACGATCGTTCTTCATTTCGTTATTCATCCAGCTGAATCGGTGGCGGGCTTTTGGCGTCGGGGCCCATGAAGCGGTTGAGGTCGATGCCGCCGCGTTGTTCTTCTTCGACCAGCTTTAAGCGCGCTTCGACTCGTTCGAGGCGGCGCTGCATGAGCGGGATCAAATGTTTCTGTTCGTCGATGCGCTGCGCTCGGGCCACGGAGGGATAGTTGAGGTGCCGTTGCAGCGCGGCGAAGAGGAGCAGGGGGTCTTTGCGCCGATTCGCGAGCGCGATCCGTCCTTCCTTCTCGCCGAAGAGAATCGGCTTCTCCGGCCCATCGGCGTCGAAGCCTTGCGCTTGGCGGGCTTTGTGGTAGTGTTCGCTACGCAGATAGAGCAGGTCGGCGAAGTCGACGACGCCGACTTGCCGGCGCACGTTCAAGATCCAATCTTGCCACGCGGCATCGTAGATCGGGTCGCGCGAGACCGCTTCCAAGCCTCGATCGTAGCCGAGCCGATTGCGGGCGATCGATTCGAATTGGTAGACGAACGACGCTTGCGGCGTCGCCCCTTGTCCGCGGAAGGCGGCTTCGAGCCGGAGGATTTCCAGCGCGGTGCGGAAGTCGAACCGGCCTCCTTCCCGTTCCGCTTCCGAAACGACGTAAGTCTGAAACGGCGTGAAGTAGTGGCCGAGCAGCTTCATGCCCGTGCTGAGGGCTCCGGTATGCTTGAGTTCGGCGGTGAGGAAGCCGATCGCCTTCGGCAGGTTTGTCGTCGAGAGAATCTCTTCCTGAATCGAGGCGAGCAGGTCTTGGATCGACGAAGACTCTTCGAGCCGCTCCGAAAGCGAGCGGAAAAGATAAGCCTGCTCGATGTATTCGTCCCGTTCCAGCATGTCGCATTCCGATAACTAGTTGCGATCGTTACCGTCGGCCCGTCGTTGGCGGCATTTCGCTCGCTTCCCCTCATTGTAACCGCCGGCCGCGCTTCTCGGCCGGCGGAGACCTGTCGTAATGGGAAGCGAAACCTATAATTAGATGTCTACGAACCAGGGCCGGCGCGGTAACCGCCGGCGTAGCCGAGCGCACCGCGTACGAAAACTCGGACGCGAACGCTCAGAAGGGAACCAGCCGTGGCCGACGAATATTCGAGCATCGAAGCGGTCGTCGAAGCGATCGCGCGGGGCGAGGTCGTGATCGTGGTCGACGCGGAGGATCGCGAGAACGAGGGAGACTTCGTGTGCGCGGCCGAGAAGATCACGCCCGAGATCGTGAACTTCATGATCACGCACGGCCGTGGGCAAGTTTGCATTCCGGTGCTGCCCGACGTGTGCGAGCGGCTCAAGCTTTCGATGATGGTCGAGACGAACACCGCGCCGCACGGCACGGCCTTCACCGTGCCGATCGACCATCGCACGAATAAGACCGGCATCACCGCGCAAGAACGGGCCGCGACGGTCGCGGCCGTGATCGACCCGAAAAGCGTGCCGGGCGATTTCGCGCGGCCGGGGCATATGTTTCCGTTGTTGGCGCGCGAAGGGGGGGTGCTCCGCAGGGCGGGGCATACCGAAGCGGCGATCGATCTTGCGCGGCTCGCCAACGTGTTTCCCGCCGGCGTGCTGTGCGAAATTCTCGACGTGAACGGCAATCGGGCCGACAGCGCGCACTTGTTTCGCTTGGCGCGCGAGTTCGATCTGGAGATCATCACGATCGAGCAGTTAATCCGCTATCGTCGGCACAGCGAGAAGCTCGTCTTCCGCAACGCCGACGCCCTACTGCCGACGAAGTACGGCGACGGGCGGATCATCGCTTACGGCGTGAAGTATGAAACGCAGGAGCCGTTGGCGTTCGTGATGGGAGACCTGACGAAGGTGGATGCGCCGCTCGTGCGGATGCACTCGTCGTGCTTTACCGGCGACTTGCTCGCCTCGCTACGCTGCGACTGCGGCGACCAACTTCACATGGCGCTACAGATGATCAGCGACCACGGGGCCGGCGTGCTGGTTTATCTGCCGCAAGAAGGGCGGGGCATCGGGATCGTCGAGAAGATCAAAGCCTACGCGCTGCAAGACCAGGGGCACGACACGGTCGATGCCAACCTCATCTTGGGGCATAAGGTCGACTCGCGGGAGTATGGAGTCGGCATTCAGATCTTGAAGGATCTGGGGCTCACGAAGATCCGCCTGCTCACGAACAACCCGAAGAAGATCGACGCATTTCTTTCGGGAAGCTTCGACCTACAAGTGGTCGACCAGATCCCGATCGTTCCGCCGGTGCATGAGCACAACGCGAAGTACCTAGCGACGAAACGCGACAAGCTGGGGCATACGCTGCCGGGGAAGCCGTAGCGTGTGATCCTATTCACTCGCTACATAATACCGAGGATCCGATCGTATTCGCTATGCGGGCCGATCCAAAACCAAGTGATGGTGTCCCCGTTCATGTTTCCGAGAGCTCGATAGCCGATACCGACTCGCACCGAATAAATAGGACGCGAGTCATGGATTCTTTTGAAACGCAGACTTGTATGGTATGGGTCTTCACGGAATAAAGAGTATGCAGCCTGCGCTTGCCTATGAATTGAAAGCGGAAGTCTCGCAAGAAGTTCACGAAACTTCTTATTCGTGCGAGAGGTCATAGCTGGTCCGGGTCGAGCGGGAGCGTTTCACCACGGAGAAATTCCGCGTTAGCTTCCTCCGCTAACTTTATCAACTTGTCCGAAGTGGCAGCGATCTTGCGATCGAATTCGTCTTCTGCGGCCAATTCGGCCAGAAGACGTGACGCAATCATGTCTTGCTCTTCGGGCGAGAGTTTCGAGGCTTCGTTGAAGGCTTGCTGCAGTAGATCGGTCATGGCGCATGCTCCTTACTACCCATCGTACCCTATGCGTCAAGGGTGGGCGATGTCGTCGTTAGGCTGCATCGCTTGCGGGTTCGCGAAACCGCAAGCGAGATAACGATCGTAAAGCAGAAACCGTCGCCGGTTACTACAGCCGGCCTGCGATCAGCGAGCCGTTGTGGCCGCCGAAGCCGAAGCTGTTCGACATGATGATGTCGACCCGCTTTTCCTTGGGCTTGTTCGGAGTGTAGTCGAGGTCGCAACCTTCGTCGGGATTGTCGAGGTTGATCGTCGGCGGAATCAAGCTATCGCGGATCGCGAGCAAGCTCAGCACCAGCTCGACGCCGCCGCTCGCACCCAACAAGTGGCCGAGTTGGCTCTTCGTGCTCGAGATGCTGACCTTCTTCGCCGCCGGGCCGAAGATCGACTTGATAGCGACCGTTTCGGCTTTGTCGCCAAGCGGCGTGCTGGTGCCGTGAGCGTTGATGTAGTCGATCTTGTCCGCGGTGAGGCCGGCATCGCGGAGCGCGTATTCCATCGACTTCGCCGCGCCGATTCCGTTTTCGTCGGGCTGCGTGATGTGGCCGCCGTCGGAGCTGATTCCATAGCCGAGAATTTCGGCATAGATATTCGCACCGCGAGCCTTCGCGTGTTCGAGCTCTTCGAGCACGAGCACACCGGCCCCTTCCGAGAGTACGAAGCCGTCGCGATCGCGGTCCCAGGGGCGGCTGGCCTGGGTGGGTGCGTCGTGGCGTTCGGAGAGGGCGCGCATATTCGCGAAGCCGCTGATGCTCATCGGCGTGAGCGCCGCTTCGGAACCGCCGGTGATCATGACGTCGGCGTGGTCGTACCGGACGGCGCGGAAAGCGTCGCCGATGGCATTGGCTGCGCTGGCGCAGGCCGTCGCAATGGCGCAGCTCGGGCCCTTCAATCCGTAATTGATCGAAACGTGCCCGGCGGCGGCGTTGGCCATCAGCTTAGGAATCGTGAAGGCCGACACACGGTCGGGGCCTTTCTCGATCAGTCGGCTATGCTGCTCTTCGATCTCGTTGAGCCCGCCGATGCCGGAACCGATGATCGCGCCGCAGCGAAACGGATCTTCCTTGGAGAAATCGAGGCCCGATTCGCGCACCGCATCCATCGCGGCCACCATCGCAAATTGGGTGAACCGATCGATGCGCTTGGCATCCTTCAGGCTGACGTATCCCTCGGTCGACCAATTCCGAACTTCCCCTGCGAAGCGAACTTTGAAGCCCGTGACATCGAACAGGGTGATCGGGCCGATGCCGCTCTCACCCGCCAAGATCCGCTTCCAAAGATCCTCGACTTTGCAGCTTAAGCCCGTGACGGCGCCGAGGCCGGTGACGACGACTCGGCGTTTCATTTATTCGCGTTGCCCTGAGATTGTTCGATGTAGTCGATCGCTTGACCGACGGTTTGGATTTTTTCGGCAGCGTCGTCCGGGATGTTGATGTCGAACTCTTCTTCGAGCTCCATCACCAATTCCACGGTGTCGAGCGAGTCTGCGCCGAGGTCGTTGACGAACGACGTCTCACGCGAGACTTGGTCTTTATTGACGCCTAGCTGCTCCGAAACGATATCGATAACTCGTTCTGTGACTGAGGCCACCTTCGGGTCCCTCCACCGCGCTAAATACATTCTAGACAAAATTTCAAAACGGGACCGCATCGGCGGTCACGCTGTTTTTCTTTGGACTGATTCTAAACGGAAAGTCGCTCGCTGCTTAGCCCTTCGTTCGCTTCCTCGACCCGAATTCAGGATCGAGCCGGGGCCACGATCGCCGTATTGTCGTCGAGGCCCGATCTGCAGGAGATCAAAACAGGCCGACGGCAGCAAAATGCCCAGTTTCGCCGTTACGACGAAAATGGAGGGTTTCCGTAAAGAAGGTCAAGATATACCGACTTTTCCTACCGGTGTCTATACATACCGCCGGTTCCGCAACATCGCCGGAGGAGCCCCGATGATCGGCAGGGCATTGTCAGCAGGTCATTCCGCCGTCGACGATGAGAAGCTGCCCGGTCACGTACGAACTCGACGGCGCAGCGAGGAAGAGAACCGCATTGGCGATATCTTCCCCCTTGCCGAGCCGTTTGGCGGGAATCCGCTTTTGCACTTCGTCCAAGATCGCATCCCCGAGCGCCGCGGTCATATCGCTTTCGATAAATCCAGGAGCGATCGCGTTGACCGTCACCTTGCGGCCGGCGAGCTCGCGAGCCACGGTGCGGGTGAAGCCGTGCAGAGCGGCCTTCGAGGCCGAGTAGTTGGCCTGGCCCGGGTTACCGATCACGGCCCCGGAAACGCTCGCCATGTTGATGATCCGTCCGTAGCGGCCGGTCATCATCACGCGGCTGGCGGCGCGGGTAAAGAGAAACGTGCCGCGCAAGTTCGTATTGATGACTTCGTCCCATTGCTCATCGCTCATGCGAGGGAGCAGGGTGTCGCGGGTAATGCCGGCGTTGTTGACGATGATCTGCAAGCCGCCGAACTTCTCGACGACCTTGTCGACCACGGCATCGACGTTCGTGCCGTTCGTCACGTCGCACTCGAACGCTTCGGCCGAGCCCCCGGCGGCGACGACGGCGTCGACCGTTTCCTTGAGCTTGTCCACGGTGCGCGCGATGCACGCCACGTTGGCTCCCGCTTTGCCGAGGGCCAGTGCGATCGTTCGCCCCAGGCCGCGCGAGGCACCCGTGACGATGGCCGTTTGGCCCTTGAGGTCGACAGTCAATTCACCGGTCGGTGCTTCGGGACGTGCCATGGGAAGACTCGGAGTATTGGTCAGGGGGCAGTGGGAAAAGTCAGAAGTCAGAAGTCAAAATGCAAAACTACATGACCACTTCTCACTTTTGCATTTTGCATTTTAACTTTTGACTTCTCTTTATTTTTCTTCGCTTCCTTCGCAGGCGATCTTGCGGTCGATTCGTTTCAGCAGGCCGCGCAATACGCGCCCCGGCCCGACCTCGTAGAACTTGTCGCAACCCTCGGCGAGCAGGTAACGTATCGAATCTTCCCAACGAACCGGCGAAACGACTTGCCGGATCAGCAGGCGGCGAATCTCTTCGGGATCGTCGTGCGGCAAGGCATCGACGTTGGAGACGACCGGAATGCGCGGCTTCCGCAGCGGTACGTTGCCGAGCGCGTCGGTCAGTTTTTCGACCGCGCTTTGCATGATCGAGGTGTGAAACGCTCCGGCGACGGCCAGCGGAATCGCCTTCATCGCTCCCAGTTTCGGCGCGAGTTCGGCGGCCCGTTCGCAGGCTGCGCGCGTTCCGGAGACGACGATATTGCCGGGGCAAAGCAAGTTCGCGATTTCGAGCGTTTCGCCGGCTCGGGCCTGTGCGCAAAGCTCTTCGACTTGCGCTCGCTCCAAGCCGAGAATGCTCACCATGCCGCTCGCTTGCGCATCGGCCGCGGCTTGCATCGCCGTGCCGCGGGCATGCACGAGCTTCAGCCCGTCGTCGAACGACATCACGTCGGCGAAGACCAAGGCCGTGTACTCGCCGAGGCTCAAGCCTGCCGCCGCTTGGCAACCGGCGACCACCTCGGGCTGCGTGGCGCGTAGCGACTCGATCGCAGCCATGCTCGCGACGAAGAGCGCAGGCTGGCTGCGCACCGTACTGTCGAGCTCTTCGGCAGGCCCTGTGAAGCAGAGCTTCGCGAGATCGTAGCCGAGAATGTCTCCCGCGCGGGCGAACATATCGCGAGCGGCGGGGAGCGACTCGCAAAGGGCCTGGCCCATCCCGACGGTTTGAGCACCTTGGCCCGGAAACAAAAAAGCGATTTTGCTCACGGCACGAAGGTCCTCAACGCGGGCGAAGTCTGACTCGGGCGGCCCTTATTCGGCGGCGTCGTCGGTTTCGACGACGGTACGGCCCATATAATAGCCGCAATTCGGGCAGATGACGTGCGAAGGGATCGCCGTGCTGCACTTAGGGCAGTAATGCAACTGCTTAGGCTTCTTCTGATCGTGAGCACGGCGCGAGCCGGTCTTCTGATTGCTCTGACGGCGCTTTGGGACGGCCATGGAACCAACCGATACAAATAGGTCTACAATCTGGGAAACCAACGATCGTAAAGGGGGCCGGACGGAGTGTCAAGGCGGTCCCGGCGCGAAAGCGAAGTCGCGCCCGGCAGAGCAATTGCCGCAAATCACCTAGTTTCGGATCGCAAAAGCAGAAGAAACCAACCGAAGCGAGCGCCGACGATAGCTTCATCCAAGTCCGTCGCCCCGCTTGCGATTTCGTGAGTCGATGATCCTACACGGGAGCCGGGACGGGCTCTGTCTCGCGGCGGCGCAGAAAGATTCCTTGCTAACTTTTCGACTCGCACAACGCCTCGTTTATGGAAAGACCGGCGTCCTTCGCTTTTTTTGCGGAAACCATTCCCGGCGAGCGGCGAATAACTCTGAGAGACGTCTTAAGACGTCGAGGATGGAATCGTATGAGCCATGCTATTCGATGGTTTGCAGTCATGTTTGTATGTGCATTCGTGGATGTGGTCGCTGTCGATGCCGACGACGCGAAGTTGAAGCCCGAAATGACGGTCGGCTTTATTCATGCCGTCGACGCGAGTGCGAAGACGTTCGTCCTCGGTGGGAAGAACGAGAGTCAAACGACATTCAAAGTGCTGGTGAAAGCCGCCGGAAATCGTGAAGCCGCACACGTTCTGCTCGACGGGAAAAGGACCACCTTCGAAGAAGCGATTCAATCGAAGCGAAAAGCAACGGTGACGTTTGTGAAGACAGGCGACGATCTTTGGGTCTGGAAAGTCGATGTGGCGTCGGGATCGAAGTAGCTCGACATGCGCCCCGCCATGAAAACCGCAACTACGTTCGCTAATAGTGAGGATCGTGACGACCGGGTCGCCGCGCTGCGGCCCGGTCGTGTTGCCGTGGCGCGGTCGCAACCGAAAGTCGATCGTTGATATGGAGCCCGACGAGCTACTCCGCGAGTTCGTGCGACAACGCCACATGCTCTATGGCTACGTCTTCGCACTCACGGCCGACCACAACGTCTCCGAAGACGTTCTGCAGGAAATCGGCGTCTCGATTCTGAACGAACGAAAACGAGGCACGGAACCCGAAAACGTCCTTCTGTGGTTGCGAGGCTTGGCGCGACATCGCGTTGCCGACCACTATCGCCATGCCGCGACTCGCGAACGCCGTGAAATGCAGTTCGAGAAATTCGCCGATATCGTAGATCGGGCTTTCGTCGAGAATGCAACCGAGGGGGGCGACGAGCACGATCAACTCGAACTTCTCAAAGCGTGCATTAAAGAATTGACGGAACGAGTTCGAACGCTCGTCGAATTGAAATACGGCTCAGGCAAGTCGATCGAGGAGATCGCCTCGGCCGTGTCTTGGACTTCCGCCTCGGTCAAGGTTGCCCTGTCGCGCGCTCGACGTTCTTTGGCCGATTGCGTAGGTCGTAAATCGCGCCGCGAGGAGGCACTTCGATGACGTTCGATGAACTCATGGATGCGTATTTGCTCCGAGAGATCTCCGCAGAGCAATTCGCGGAACTGCAAGAACTGCTCGACGCGGATCCCGTTGCTCGCAGTCGTTTCGTGCAGACCTCGCTGCTCGAGGCGCGGCTTCATCATGCGTTAGGGAGCACGCTATTCGAGACGGCTTCTTCCAGCCAACGCTTGGCCTTCGCGAAGCCGGCCGGTCGCATGTTTCAGCGTGGTATCGCCGGCCTACGGCGACTGGATTTGGCGGCGGTCGCGGTGTTGGCTGTCGTCGCCGTCGCGATTTTCTACGTCGCTCGCCCGAACGCTACTCCGGGAGCGGTCGTGATTTCGGGAACGCTCACGGTCGACGGCGCGCCTCGCACGCGAGTCGTCGATGGTTCTACCTTGGTCGTTTCCGGTCAGGAACAGGTGATCATCGAGCTTGCGGACGGAACTCGGGCCACGCTCTATCCCGGCACCGAGTTGACGATTCGCGGGTCCGTCGATAACGCTCGCCAAGCCGTTCAACTCCATTCCGGCGGCGGGCGATTCGATGTCGGTCGCAGCGGCGATTCTTTTCGAGCCGACACGCCGCTGGGTTCGGCCGTGGCGCGCGGCACGCAATTCACCGCGGTGCTTCGTTCGTCGCGGAGTTTGTTTCTTTACGTCGCCGAAGGGAAGCTGCAATTCGACGGCGAAGGCCAAGCGTTTTCGCTGGGCACAGGCGAAACTCGCATCGTCGGTCAAGACGAGGGCTCCGCCCCGCCGAGTGTCGCCGCTGATATTCAAGTCGAAGAAGGTTGGATTCAAACCGTCGACGCGGTCTCGAAGACGTTCGTCGTTGGGGGCCGAAACGAGCATCGGACGACGTTTCACGTCGCGATTCTCGCGGAGGGGAATCGAGAAGCGGCGCAAGTGTATCTCGACGGGAAAAGGACCACCTTCGACGAAGCGATAAAACCGCAGCGAAAAGCAACCGTGACGTTCGTGAAGACAGGCGACGAGCCTTGGGTTTGGAAGGTCGAAGTTATTTCGGCACTGAAGTAGAATGGCGACGAGCGCGGGCCCGATTCTTCGTCGGCCGCTCGAACTCGCCTCTTTCTTTCGAGCGAATGGTTTCTCTTTCGTGACCGCCGACCTGCGACATCTTTTCGACCTGCCGCGCGCGGAGCTTTCGCAGTTGCTCGCCTCGTGGGGCTTTGCCTCCGTGCATGCCGTGCGGCTTTGGCGCTACCTCTATCGCGAGCTCACGACCGACTTCGCAACGATGGTCGAGCTTCCGCGCCGCTTGCGCGAGCGTTTGGCCGTGGAAACCAGCCTCGCACTGCCGACGGTTGCCGCGACGAGCAGCTCCGACGAAGGGGCGACGTCGAAGTATCTACTCGAACTCGATTCGCAATCGAAAATCGAAACCGTTCTGATGCGTTACGCGCGTCGGGCCACGGCGTGCCTCAGTTCGCAAGCCGGCTGCGCGCTTGGTTGCGTCTTTTGCGCGACGGGACAAGCCGGCTTTACGCGCAATCTTTCGACGGCGGAAATCGTCGGCCAAGCGCTGCTGGTGGAACGCGAACTCCGCGCTGCCGACGCGAGCTCCCGGATGTCGCAGACGCGCCGGCGTGCGTTGCTCGGCAATCTCGTCTTCATGGGGATGGGAGAGCCGCTCTTGAATTACGAGGCCGTGATGCGGGCGATCGAAATTCTCGGCGACTCCGCCGGCTTCGCGATCGGCGGCAAACAAACGACCCTCAGCACGGTCGGCATCGTGCCGGGCATCGTTCGCTTGGCCGACGAGCGGCGTCCGTTCTCGTTGGCCGTCTCGCTGCATGCGGCGACGCAAGAAGAGCGCGCGGCGATCGTGCCCGCGGCGCGTGCTTGGCCGCTCGAGGCCGTGATCGAGGCCTGCCGCTATTACGCGACGAAGCTCAGTGCGGCGAAGCTCGATCGCAAGATCTTCTTCGAGTGGACCCTCATCGCCGGCAAGAACGACGGACCGGAGCAGGCGCGGCGCCTCGTCGAAATGCTGCGCGGCATCCCGGCGCAGATCAACGTGATCCCGCTCAATGCCACGGCCGGCTACGACGGCATCGCGGGCAGCGTCGAAGCGGCTCGCCGTTTTCAAGCGTGGCTGCGTGCCGCCGGCCTGCCGACGACGATCCGCCGACATCGCGGCCTCGACGTCGCCGGCGGCTGCGGGCAACTCGCCGGCGCGACGTGATCGCCGTTACGCTCCGAGTTGCTTCGTCATCGCGGCGAGCCCTTCGCTGAGTGCTTCCGCGAGTTTTTCCGGGTGCTTTCCGCCGGCCTGAGCCATGTCGGGACGACCGCCGCCGCTGCCGCCGACGACCGTGGCGGCCGCCTTGACCCAGTTGCCCGCGTGCATCTTTTTCGCTTGGAGATCATGTGTGATTCCGGCAACCAGCACGACTTTGCCTTCGTCGTCCGTCGCGCCGAGAATCGCGGCGATGCTCGGTTGCTTCTGTCGCAACTGGTCGATGATCGCACGGAGCGTATCGCCCGTTCCGCCGGGAATCTCGGCGGCGACGATCTTCGTCGCGCCGACCGTCTTCGCATCGGCGAGCATCTGATCGACGGTCGGGCCGCCGGCGCGAACGCCGGTCGCGAGCTGCTTCTTGAGCTCTTTCACTTCTTTGACGAGCGCCGCGACCCGCTTCGGCAGATCGTCGACGGACGACTTGAGTTCGGAAGCCGCTTCGTTAAGGAGCGCCTCTTGCTTGCGCGTGCGCTCGAGTGCCGCACGCCCGGTAACGGCCGTAATGCGGCGCGTTCCCGCGGCGACGTTCTCTTCGCTCACGATCTTAAACAGACCGACTTGTCCGGTGTTGTCCAGGTGCGTGCCGCCGCAAAGTTCTTTGCTGAAGTCTCCCATCGAGACCATGCGGACGACGTCGGGATACTTCTCGCCGAAGAGCATCATGGCCCCTTCCTTGCGGGCCTCGGCGATCGGCAAGTTCTTCCAGTTGATCGGCGCGGCCTCGGCGATCTTGGCGTTCACTTCGTTTTCGATGTCGGCGAGCTTTTCCTTCGGCACTTGCGTCGGGTGGCCGAAGTCGAAACGAAGCTCATCGCCGGAGACTTTCGAGCCCCGTTGCAAGGCATCTTTGCTGACGTACTTTTGCAGCGCGTAGTGCATCAGATGCGTCGCGGAGTGAGCGCGGCGAATCGCTTGCCGCCGTTCCGGATTGACGGTCGCGGTCGCTTTCGCCCCTTGTCGCACGACGCCCGCGCGCAGATGGCCGACGTGGAGCATGAAGCCCCCTTCTTTTTGCGTGTCGATCACTTCGAAGGCAAAACCTTCGCCGAGGATCTCGCCGATGTCGCCGACTTGTCCGCCGCTTTCGCCGTAGAACGGTGTTTGATCGAGCACGACGACGATCGGTTTCGCATGCCCGATCTCATCGACTTGGTCGACGAGCTTGTCTTGTGCGATCAGGCCGACGATCTTCCCTTCGGCTTCCAGCTTCTCGTAGCCGAGGAACGTGGTGCCATGCATCGCCTTCTTTAGCGCATCGAGCGGCCCGCTGGCGAACACGATCCGTTCGCCGACGTTGGAGATTTTGCCGTGCTCCTCCATCGCCTTCTTGAAGCCGGCCCAATCGAACGTGAGGTTGTGTTCGGCGGCGATCGTCTCGAACAACTCCGGCGGGAAGCCGTGCGTTTGGTACATGTCGAAGGCATCGCGGCCGGGGACCATCGGCTTGTTCTTCGCCTTCATCTCGTCGAAGACCTTGTCGATGCGGTTGAGCCCGGCGTCGACGGTGGTGAAGAAGCTTTGCTCTTCGCGCTCGATCACTTTCGAGACCGAAGCGATGGTCTCTTGGAGCTCGGGATAAGAGTTCTTCATCATGTCGGCGACGACCGGCACGAGCTTGTGCAAGAACGGCTGCGTGAGGCCCATTTGCCGACCGTCGAGCACGGCGCGGCGCAGCAAGCGGCGAATCACGTAGCCTTGCTTTTGCTTGTCGGGATACACGTTTTCATGCACGGCGAACGAGCAGGCGCGCACGTGGTCGGCGATGCGGCGCAGGCGCCGGCCGTCGTCGTTCGCGGGATCGTATTTCCGGCTGCAAATGTCGCCGGCCGCTTCGACGAGCGGGCGCAGAATGTCGATGTGGTAGTTCGTCTCGACCCCTTGCATGACCGAGGCGATGCGCTCGAGGCCCATGCCGGTGTCGATGTTTTTGCTCGGCAGCGGACGCAGATTGTTCGGCGGAGTGCCGACCCGGTTGAACTGCGTGAAGACGAGGTTCCAGATCTCGACGCTCTTCGGGCCGCCGTCCGGATGGTAGAAGATTTCGCTGCAAGGGCCGCAAACGCCGTCGGGGCCCGCGGTCGGCGCGCCGGCCGGCCAGAAGTTGTCGTCTTCGCCCATGCGCTCGATGCGGTCGTTCGAGAGGCCGATGTCTTTGTGCCAGATGCCGGCCGCTTCATCGTCGTCGAGATACACGGTGACGGTGAGCTTATCGGCCGGGAGGCCGAGCCACTTCTTGTCGGTGAGGAATTCCCAGGCCCAATGGATGGCGTCGCGCTTGAAGTAGTCGCCGAAGCTGAAGTTGCCGAGCATCTCGAAGAACGTGTGGTGGTAGGCGGTCCGCCCCACGTTGTCGATGTCGCCGGTACGAAGACATTTCTGGCACGTCGTGGCCTTCGTGTATTCGAGCTTGCACTTGCCGAGGAAGTGGTCTTTGAACTGATTCATGCCGGCCGGCGTGAACAGGACCGACGGATCCCAGCGGGGAACCAGCACGTCGCTCGGGCGGCGCGTGCAACCCTTCGAGACGAAGAAATCCAGGTACTTCTCACGCAGTTCGTCGGTCTTCATAGTCGCCAAAGCAAAAGGGTTTTATGTGAGTGAGGTGCGTCTCTTGAACGGACGACGCAGTTCGCTTGCGGGTTCGCCGATCTTCAATGGCGCGACAATCGCTAAGCCGTGCGCCGCGAAGAGGTTACGGGAAAACCGCGGCCCGTCATCATAGCGAGAGGGCGAAATCAGGGCTAGAGAAGCCGGAATGGCCTGCACGGAAGCGGAGAATCGGGAAAGATGCGCGGTCGGCTTTCGTCCGACTACTCGTTGCTTGCTACTCGCCGACCTTCACGACCGGCGGTTGCGTGGGCATGGCGCCGATGCGGAGTTCGACTTCCCCCTTCAGCTGCTTCGTCCGGTCGTAAAACTCTTGGGGGTTATCGACCGGGACGTTCTTCACATGCGTGATCAGCATCCCGCGGCGCACGCCGGCGGCCCAGGCGGCGGAATTCGGATCGACTTCGTAGGCCAACACGCAAGACGTGCCGACTCGAAAGCCTTGATTGAATTGCGGGTCGAGCTCGGGATGGGCCGAAGGGAAGTCGACGCGCAGCCCGCGCCAGATCGGTTCGGGAGCGGTCGAGATGTTTTTGCCGCGGACTTCGAACTTCGCGAGCGTGACGTTGATCGGAAAGAGTCGGCCGTCGCGCTCGACGGCGATGCTCGTCACGTTGCCGGCCGGCTGCTTGCCGACGAGGAGCATCAAGCCATCGACGTCGTCGATCGGCTTCCCGGAGATTTGCGTGATGATGTCGCCGGGAAACAGCCCGGCCCGTTCGGCAGGGGAGCCGTTGCGAACGGTCTCGACGCGCACGCCTCGGACGCCGGCCGCTCGTTCGCCGGGAGTCAAAGCCGACGACGAAACGCCGAGCAGGCCGTAGTCGACCTTTTTCCCTTGCTTGAGCGTGTCGACGACGCGCAAGAAAAGTTCATCGATCGGCATGGCATAGCCGGCCGCCTGCTCGAAGCCGGCCACGGCGGCTTGCGAAGTGGTCAGGCCGATCATCTCCCCTTGCAAATTCAGCAGTGCGCCGCCGCTGGTGCCGAGATTGAGCTTGGCGTCGGTTTGAATGAGGGTGCCGAAGTGGTGGATCGTCTTCTTGCGGTCGCGGGGGTCTTCGGCTTTCAAATCCGGGGCCGACTTGCGCGAGAGGTTCGCGATGATTCCCCAACTGGCGCTCACTTGCCCATCGCGCGCGATCGCGTAGGGGTTGCCGAGCGCCAGCACGATCTGTCCCTTCTTCAGCTTCGAGCCGTCGCCGAACTTGATCGGCGGAAACGGCATATCGGTCGGAATGCCGTCGACGCGCAGCATCGCGAGGTCGCTCCGAGCATCCGTCGCGACGATCGCGGCTCGTAGCGGCCGGCGCGCGATCGTGGTGACCCAGATCTCGCCGGGGCCGTCGATCGCGTGCAAGTTCGTCACCACGAAGCCGGCTTTATCCACGATGACGCCGGTCGCGAAATCGTTGGGGACGAAGTCCGGATTCGTCGGAGTCTGCATCGTCGGGTCGAAAGGGAGCATGCCGGGGCGGGGCATGATTTCCGGCCGGAAGTCGCGCAGCCCGACCTCTTCTTGATGGAAGCGGGCGATGCTGACGACCGACTTTTCCGCCCGCTCGATCGCCTGGGTCAGCACTTGCTCCAAGGCGATCGCCGCTTGCAGCCCGCTCGGCTCTTGAGCCGGAGCGGGGGCTGCAACGGACAACAGCGAGATTAAGGTGAGCGACAAAACGAGCCGAGAGTCGAGCAAGCCGTTCATCGCACACAGTCTCCGTTTTTATTCTTCGTCGGGAGAGCCTTCGTCGTCGTCGCCCGGCTCTTTTTCGGCAGCGACCGCCAAGCCGGCGACCCCCGCCATGAGAACCTTCTGCCGCAATTCTTCCGTTAGTTCCGGATGCTCGTTGAGATAGGCTTTCGCCTTCTCGCGCCCTTGGGCGAGTTGCATGTCGCCGTAGCGGAACCAAGCACCCGCACGAACCACGATCTTTTGCAGAATCGCGAGGTCGAGGACGTCTCCTTCATAGCTGATGCCGTTGGTATGCATCATATCAAACTCGGCGAGCTTGAACGGAGGAGCGACCTTGTTTTTCACGACTTTCGTGCGAACCCGTTGGCCGACGACGTCTTCCCCTTCCTTGAGTTGGCCGATGCGGCGAACGTCGATCCGGCAGGAGCAATAGAACTTCAAGGCCCGACCGCCGGGGGTCGTTTCCGGGCTGCCGAACATCACGCCGATCTTCTCGCGGATCTGATTGATGAAGATCACGACCGTCTTGCTTTTGGAGATGCAGCCGGTGAGCTTCCGCATCGCTTGGCTCATGAGCCGGGCCTGCAAGCCGACGAACGAATCCCCCATTTCACCGTCGAGCTCCTTCTTCGGAACCAGCGCGGCGACCGAGTCGATGACGATCACATCCACGGCGTTGCTTTTGACGAGCATTTCCGTGATGTTCATCGCCTCTTCGCCGCTCGAAGGTTGGCTGACCAAGAGCGATTCCAATTCCACGCCGAGCTTCTTAGCCCAACTCGGGTCGAGCGCATGTTCGGCGTCGATAAAGGCCGCGATTCCGCCCGTTTTTTGGGCCTGTGCGATCACGTGCAGAGCGATCGTCGTCTTGCCGCTCGATTCGGGGCCGAAGATTTCGATGATCCGTCCGCGCGGTAGCCCGCCGCCGCCCAGCGCAATGTCGAGCGAGAGGCTCCCGGTCGGGATGCATTCGATCTTCAGCAGGCTCTCGCCCCCCAAGGGCATGATCGTTCCTTCGCCGAACTCTTTTTCGATCTGCGAAAGGGTGTTTTTCAGGGTCGGGTTATTGCTGAGAAGGGTTTCCATCGCCGAGGCGGGGAGCTTCCCTTTGCTTCCCTTGGAACCGGCGTCTTTGTCTTTTTTGGCCATCTGATTTTTCGTCGCGGTAACCATGGGGAAACCTCTCGCTTTGCTAGTAGGGGCCTAAAATCCAGCGGTTTAGGGCCGCTTGGGAAGGGTTAGAGGCCCGAGTGTGATGTACTATACGCATGGATACTGTATCGACGTACACCGTGCCCGGCAAGAGATCTTTTTTCAGATTCGCGAGAAGTTCCTGGGGGTGAGGTTCGGGTTGTTGAAACGAGCGGAAAAGTCCGCCGAAACGGAGCCCGAACGCTAGCAAAACGGCGGCGGGTTTACCAATGGTTTTTTGGGGAAAACCGGAAGCTCGAACGGCTCCGGGAATGCCGCCGGCGGGGCCGGCAACGAGCCCGGCGCGAGCGCGATCGACCTTGACGGCGGAGGCGCAATCCCAGTATTTCTGCCGCCGATTTCGGGGGTTTGGAAAACTGCGCACTCTTCGGAACGCTCATCGTGCTCTTCAGTTCCTACACGTTCATCCTGCTGTTTCTACCGCTGACGCTCAGTGGTTTTTTCGCGGCCGGACGATTCGGGCGTAAGCCGGCGCTGCTCTGGTTGCTGGCCGCGTCGCTCTTTTTCTATGGGTATTGGAGCCCGCCGTTTCTGGCGCTGCTCGCCCTTTCCATGGCCTTCAACTACGGCATGGGACGGTCTCTCGAAGTCGGCAGCCTGACGGCCCGAACGCGCAAGCTTTTGTTGTACATCGCCGTCGGGGGCAACCTCGGCTTGCTCGGCTATTACAAGTATGCCGACTTCGCCTACGGCACGTTTTGTCGCTGGTCGGGCCACGAGTATTCGTCGCTCGGCATTCTCTTGCCGTTGGGCATTTCGTTCTTCACGTTTCAGCAAGTCGGCTACATCGTCGATCGTTATCGCAACGTCCACCTCGATTACGACCTGATCGACTACATGCTGTTCGTCGTCTATTTTCCGCAACTGATCGCGGGCCCGATCGTCAGCCATCGCGATATCATCCCGCAGTTTCATGATCCTGAGATTCTCCGCCCGCGCGCCGATCGGTTCGCGATCGGTTTGTCGATCTTCTTCGTCGGGTTGTTCAAGAAGTGCGTGGTGGCGGACGAGTTGGCGAGGTTCGTCGGTCCGGCATTCGCCATGACCGCCGAAGGGACGACCCTGCCGATGTACGAAGCGTGGATCGCGCTGCTCGCATATACGTTTCAATTGTACTTCGATTTCTCCGGCTACTCCGATATGGCGGTCGGCCTCGGTCGGACTTGCGGCTTGCAGATGCCGCTCAATTTCGATTCCCCTTACAAGGCCGTGAGCGTCATCGACTTTTGGCGGCGCTGGCATATCACGTTGTCGCTGTTTCTCCGCGACCATTTGTATATTCCGCTCGGAGGCGGTCGTTGCGGAACCGCGCGACGCTATACGAATCTTTTTCTCACGATGCTCTTAGGCGGATTGTGGCATGGCGCAGGCTGGGGCTTCATCCTCTGGGGCGCGATGCATGGTGCGCTGCTGGTCGTGAACCATGCGTGGCGTGCCGTGCGCAAGGCGTGGCTGCCTTCGACCGTGTGGGACGCGCTCCCCTTTCGCTTGCTCGCGGGTGCCGTCACGTTTCTGTCCGTGAGCTTGGCCTGGGTGCTCTTTCGCGCCGGCGATCTCGACGCTGCGCTGCGCTATTTCACCGCGCTGTTTCAATTCCACGATCTTAGCTTCACGGCTCGTTTCGACGCCGCGAAGGCGTGGGGCTGGCTCTCCTTAGCGGCGTTCATCGTGTGGTGCGTGCCGAATACACATCAACTATTTCGCAGTCTGGAAGAAGCCTCGACGCGTCGCGCTACGCAAAGCGCCGACGAAGCGCTTCCGGCAGGCGGCATCTTGGCCTGGCGCTTCAGCCCGCTGCACGCCGGCGCGATTGCCCTACTCGCCATCGCGTCGCTGGTGAACATGGGCCGGGTTCAAGAATTTCTTTACTTTCAGTTCTAAGTGCCTCGGCAAACCTAGCGCCCCGGCGCCGCTCTCGGGCTTGTGAATTCGATCATGAAATGCACTCCGCAAACGTATTTGAAAATCCTTGCGATCGGAGCGGTCTTCGTTCTCGGCGGCCTCGTGGCGCTGAACGTCGCCGCCGATCCGTACGGAGCATATCGCGGAGTCGCGCGGCTGGATCCGAACTCGCTGCAATTGAATTCGCGCGTGCTCGCCGCCGAGCGGGTCTTACAAACTCCGTGCGATACGCTGGTCGTGGGGACTTCGCGTGCCGAGGCGATCTATGCCGGCTCCCCACATTTCGACGGTCGTCCGACGTTGAACGCCTGCATTCGGGGCGCCTCGTTGGAAGAGCAGGGGCGGCTCGTCGAATACGCGTGCGAAACGAATCAACCTAAGCGCATTCTGTTTTGCACCGATTTCTTTCAGTACGCGGTTTCACACAAACCCGCCGGCGACTACCACGCGTCGCGCCTCGCGCCGGGCCTCGCTACGTTCGATTATCATTGCGACAAACTGGTCGGACACGGCGCGCTGAAGCAATCGTGGAAGATCGTTCGTTCGCCGTCGTTTTCCGTGTTCGCCGCCGCTGCTCCGCGCGCGTTGCATCCTTACGAGCCGTTAAGCGGAGGGGCCGTGATTCCCGTCTTCGCCGGGACGCGGCGCGGTTATTTCGAAGGGGATTTGAATACTTATCTTTCCGTGAAAGGCTACTACGGCCGCTACATCTACTCCCCGGAGCGCGTGAAAGAATTTCGCAGCGCGGTGCGAGCGGCCTTGGCGAACGATGTCGAATTGATCGTCGCGATCTTGCCCGTGCATGCCGTGGAATTGGAATCGCTGCGCGCGGCCGGCCTGTGGAATACGTTCGAGCGTTGGAAGCAAGACCTCGCGGTCGTCTGTCGCGAGGAAGGAGCGGCGAAGAGTTCCGCCGCCGTGCCCGTCTGGGATTTCACCGGCTACTCGTTGCAGCGCGGCGAAGCGATCCCTACGGTCGAGAGCGCGGCGAATATGCAGTACTTCATCAACGGCTCCCACTGTACGGTGGCGTTAGGAGAACTTGTGCTCCAGCGCATCTTCCACGAACCGCATTCCGACGATACGTTTGCCGGGCGCCTCGATCGGGTCGATCTTGCTCGGCACCTCGCGGCGATTCGTGAAGACCGCGAGCAATGGGTACGGTCGAATCGTGCGGAATTCGAAAACGTTCGGCAAATCGCGAAGGCCCATCAGAACCTCGTCGACGATGCGCCGGTTCTCGTTGCTGCCGAGAGTGCGGCAGCGCGTCGCTAAGTAACGTTGTTACTTGCCGCTTAGCTCCGCCGTATGCAGTGCGTCGTAGACCGGGCCGCTGCGGCGTGGGTCGCTGGCGTAAAGCGATATGTCGCAGACATCCGTCACGCCGCCGTGAAAGTCTTTCAGCGCTGCGAGGCGAGCCGCGAGATCGTCGAACACTCCTTGTTCGCTGTCTTGCACGCGCCCGATCGTCAGGTGCGGCTTGAAGGCCCGTTCTTCCGAGCGGTAGCCGAGCGGCCGCAGTCGGGCGTCGAGCTTCGCGTGGAGGTCCATGATCTCTTCGGCTCCGCGCAAGAGCCCGAGCCAGAGCGTGCGGGCGAAGCGGGGATCGGGAAACGCTCCGACTCCGCCTGCCTCGATGTCGAACGGCGCGATGTCGTCGGCCACGGCATCGAGCGCCTTGCAGAGTTCCGGCAGGTCCATCTCGTCGACGTTGCCGAGGAACTTCAGAGTCAGATGCAAGTACTTCGTTTCGACCCACTTCACGCGGGCCTCGGCGGCCGAAAGCTCGGTGATGAGCTTTTGAACCCGACCCGTGATCGAGGGGGATAGCTCGATGGCGATAAACATCCGGAGGCGACGCGACATAAAACGGTAACACTATTAGCTGGATAAGAATTAACGACGATCGAGCCTAAGGGTACGTGGGCGGGGTTGGCAAGGGGCGCGGAAAACCAGAAACTAGAAGGCTGAAACCAGAAAAGAGGAGGTCAGGCCCAATCCCGGCCCTCTCATTTCTGGTTTCTAGTTTCTGCCTTCTAGTTTCCCTTGAGGTTTTCGTGATGCGTCGTTCTTTCGTTCTGGTCGCGGTCGTTTGTTTCGGAATCGCCGGAGCCGGCTTCGTTTCGCTGGTTGCGCAAGCCAAGGCGCCGGCCGGCGTGCAACTGCCGGACAATGAATGGCCGCAATGGCGCGGGCCGCGCCGCGATGCTGTTTCGACCGACACCGGGCTCTTGCAAGAGTGGCCCGAGACGGGGCCGAAGCTGGCTTGGAAGGCGACCGGCCTGGGGGGTGGTTTCTCCAGCCTCGCAATCACCGGGGGCAAAATCTACACGATGGGCGACATCCTTCCACCGCCGCCGGCCGATGCTCCGCCGGTCGATCCTAAAGAGAAGAAAAAAGGAGGCGCGCCGACCGGTAAGCAATACGTCGTCGCCCTCGACGGCACCGACGGTCATGAACTCTGGCGCACGCAGATCGGCCTGTCGTTCGAGCAGACCGGCTACCTCGGGCCACGCTGCACACCGACCGTCGACGGCGATCGGGTCTACGCGCTCGGCACCGACGGCGACCTGCTTTGCCTCGACGCCGCGACCGGCAAGATCATCTTCTCGAAGAACCTCAAAACCGACTTCGGCGGCAAGATGATGTCGGGCTGGGCCTATAGCGAATCGCCGACGATCGACGGCGACAAGCTCGTCGTCACGCCGGGCGGCACCGACGCCGGGATCGTGGCGCTCGACAAGAAGACGGGCAAGGAAATCTGGCGCTCGAAGCTCACGATCGCAGGAGAAAACGGCAAGGACGGCGCGGCCTATGCGTCGATCGTCGTTTCGACCGGAGCCGGCGTGAAGCAATACGTCACGATCGTCGGCCGAGGCTGCGTCGGCATCGACGCCGAAACCGGCAAGCAACTTTGGAGCTACAACCGGATCGCCAACCCGACGGCGAACATTCCGACGCCGATCGTGCGCGACGACTATGTGTTCTGCACGACCGGCTACGGCGGCGGCGGGGCGGCGCTCTTGAAGCTCGTGAAAGACGGCGACGGTCTCAAAGCCGAAGAAGTTTGGTATACGCCGGCCAAGGAATTCCAAAACCATCACGGCGGCGTCGTGCTCGTCGGCGACTATCTCTACTGCGGCAACGGCCACAACAAGGGCTTTCCGATCTGCGTCGAGTTCCTCACCGGCAAGACGGTCTGGGACGGCGGGCGTGGGCCGGGCTCCGGTTCGGCGGCGGTCGTGGCGGCCGATGGTCAACTTTATTTCCGCTACCAAGATGCCGTGGTCGCGCTGATCGAACTCTCGCCGGCCGGCTACAAGCTCAACGGCACGTTCAAGATCCCCGACTCCGAAAGCCCGAGCTGGCAACATCCGGTCGTTCTCGGCGGGAAGCTGTATCTGCGCGAGCAAGATAATTTGTTTGTTTACGATGTGAAGAAGTAGTGGGCAGTGGTCGGTTGTCAGTGGTCGGTGATCAGTTGATGGAGACGTCGATATCAGGCGGTTTGCCGTGTCGGCCGGCTCTCGCATCGCGCTTCATGAGGCGTTAAGCTCTACGCCGCATCCACCACGAACCAAGAACCACGAACCAAGAACCACGACCGTTTTCTCATGGATCTCAAACTTAAAGGTAAAGTCGCCATCGTTACCGGCGGCGCTAGCGGCATCGGGCGGGCCATCGCTGCCGGGTTCGCGGCCGAAGGGGCGCGCGTCGCCTTGTGGGACATGGCCCGTAACGTCGCGGAGCAGGCCGCGCAACTCGCTGCGCAATTCGCGACGAACGTGATCGGCTGCACGGTCGACGTCACTAAGCCCGACACGATCACGACGGCGCTCGCAGCGACGGAAGCCGCGCTCGGCCCGGTGGAGCATGTCGTGCATGCCGCGGCGATCGGCTCCGGCAAGTTCGGCTTTCCGTTCACGAACCTCGCGGCTTCGGACTGGCCGCGCGTGCTCGAAGTGAACATCATGGGGATGACGCATGTGGCCCATGCCCTTGCGCCGCGCATGGTCGAGCGCCGCTCGGGCACGTTCCTGTTCATCGCTTCGGTTGCCGGCCAAATCGGTTCGCCGACCGATCCGCCTTACAGTGCGTCGAAGGCGGCAAACATCAACTTCGCGCAGTGCATGGCGAAGGATCTCGCGAAGTACGGCGTGCGCGTGAACACGATTTGTCCCGGCATGGTGCAGACGCCGCTCAACCGCGGCGTGTGGCAAGCGTGGCACGATGCGCAGCCGGCCGACCTGCGACGAAGCTACGAAGAATGGGGCGGCGACAAAGTGAAGAACATCGTGCCGCTCGGCCGGTGGCAAAGTCCGGAAGACATCGCCGATATGGCGGTGTTTTTGTCGAGTGATCGGTCGAAGGAAGTCACGGGCCAGACGATCAACGTCGACGGCGGCTTCGTGATGCACTGGTAGTCGCGCAACTGCTTATGGTGCAGTTTAATTCTTGATCGTCGTCACGTCATCGATTGCGACGAAGCCGCTCGAACCCACCGTCGCGTCGCCGCTGGTTCGCTTGCGGTTTCGCCGTTCGATCTCGGCTTGCGCCGGCACGGTATACGTCAGCCCGCCGTCGTAAGCTCCGAAGTCGTTGAACGCGAACCACTTCACCAAGCGATACGCCCAGCTTCGCTCCGGCACTTCTTGGCCCGGCATATATTGCGACGGGCGACACTCCATCGCGTCGAGTTCCGCGAGCGCGGTCCCTCGGGCCGTCGTGTCGCGGGCCCCGTGTTTCACGACGAGTTCTTGCAGCAAGTCCGGTCGTTCTAGCACGATGCAGCCGCGCGTGGCCGAGGCGGCGAGCTTGCGAAAGTCGCGTAAAAACTCCGAACCGCCGATCGATTCCTTCAGCGGCCGCGCGTCGTGGATCGATTCTTTGGCAAACTGAATGATCGGACACGGCTCGATGTCGCCCCACGGGCCGACGTGGTGCGTGAACCCGGTGGCTGCCGGGCAGAGAGCCTTTCCCGCACCGTCGTAATAGGCGTCGACCACGGCGATCGGCTTCGTCGCGCGCGTGTTGACGACGAACTCGCGCACGCGGCGCTGTTGCTCCGGCGTCAGGCAAAGCTCCGGATGCGGCTCGGGTCCGACCGCGCGATAGGTGTGGTACCACATATACAGGGCACCCATCTCGATGAGCTTGTCGACCCAGCGCTCGGTGAGCAGGTCGTCGATGTTCGTCGCGCAGAGACTCGTGCAGACACCTGTAAGGAGCTTGTTCCGCAAGCAAGCCTGCAACCCTTCGAGCGTGCGGCTATAAACTTCCGGCCGGCCGCGGCGCACGTCGCTGATGATCTCCGTTCCCTCGATGCTCACGAGCGGAGTGACGTTGCCGGCCTTGCGCAACCGCTTGGCGACTTCATCGGTGATGAGTTGGCCGTTGGTGAAGACTTGGAAATAGCAGTCGGGATGTCGCTCGAACAGTTCCAAGATCTCCGGATGCATAAACGGCTCGCCGCCGAGAATGCCGAAGAAGCTGTTGCCCATCTCCTTCGACTCGGCGATCACGCGGTCGAGCGCCGGAATGTCGATCGTGTGCTGCTTGGCAGCGACGTCGACCCAGCAACCTTGGCAGCGAAGATTGCAGCTGTTGATGATCGAAAGATACAGGAACGGCGGAAAGAACTCCCCTCGCTTGAGCCGGCGCTTGTGCATCCAAATCGCTCGAGCCCCTTTGACCCCCATATTCCAAACGAGTTTCCACACTAACCGTTTGTCGGTTTCAAGGAGCGCGCGGCGGGCCATGCGGAGGTACATAGGAGCGGGAAGGGGTCAGGGGAAAGTCAGAAGTCAGAAGTCAGAAGTCAGAAGTCAGAAGTCAGAAGTCAGAAGTCAGAAGTCAGAAGTCAGAAGTCAGAAGTCAGAAGGCAGAAGTCAGAAGGCAGAAGTCAGAAGGCAGAAGTCAGAAGGCAGAAGGCAGAAGGCAGAAGTCAGAAGGCAGAACGCCGGACGCAAGCGAGCTTCCACGTTTTGCATTTTGCATTTTTACTTCTTACTTTCCTCCACATGTCTTCGATCGTTCCAGAGTTCGATTGCTTCGTCGCGGCGTTCGTAGCGGTAGGTGAGTATGCTTACCGAAGCGGTGCCGAGCAATAAGTGTTGGCCGGCGACGACGTCGAGCCCGAGCCAGCGGACGGCGAGTGCCCGCAGGCAGTCGCCGCTGGAAAAGAGCAGGGTGTTGCCGTCGAGCGGACGGACTCGCCCGAGCACGCGCTCGACCCGTTGCGTGATCGCGGTAGGTGATTCACCCCCCGGGCATCCATCGACGAAGAGCCGCCAATCGGGCCGATCGCTGCGGATGTCGGCGGTTGTGCGTCCTTCGTAGTCGCCGTAGTCCCATTCGACGAGATCGGCATCGATAACCGCACGCGCGCCGAACCCAGTCAACTCGCAAGTTTGCCTAGCTCGCGCGAGCGGGCTACAGAGGACGGTCGTAAACTCGACCTCGGCCAGCCGCGCGGGAAGCCGCCGTGCGTTCTCACGTCCGCAATCGATCAGCGGTTTATCGGTCAGGCCCGTATGCCGGCCCGAGAGCGACCACTCGGTTTCGCCATGCCGAACGAGATAGAGCTTGGGGATCGCGGTCATGGAGAGGACTATTCGGTTTTGCCGATCCGCTGAGGAACTGCTTTGCACCGTCAAAACTTCAGGGCTTGCTCAAGGCTGCGATGCTTCATCCACCATAAAGCGCCTTTGCCGTACTGGAGATGCGAACCAGATACGTCATTGTGGCGTGCGTTTGAGGCGTTCTTTGATGTCCGCAATCGCCTCGTCGAGCGGAAACATCCGACCGGCTTCTAAGTCCGCGATTCCTCGGCGTGCCGCCTCGAGATCAAGTTGGGCCTGCAAGCCATCGAAGATCGTCGGATCGACGAGATAATACTTTCGATGATTCTCTTCATCCTCAACGACCACCGGGCCGGGATACTGATTTAAGGCTTCGCGTTGTTCGGCCGTGATTTTCGGAGTCATGGAGGTAGCTTACCATAAGCCTGCTCCGGTATAAATCGAAAGTCCGTTTCTCGTTCGTCCTCGCCGGAGATCGTAAGTTATGACGCAGTCGGCCGTGTTGATTGCTTGCGAAAATTATGCCGATCCGCTGCTGCCGAAGATCGAATACGGCGCGGCCGACGTCGCGGCGGTCGGAAAGGCGCTCGAGCAACACGGCTTCGCCGCCGCCGATCAAACTCTCTTGGTCGATGGCAAGAGTACGAAGAGCCTGATCGAATCGCGCGTGCGCAAACTGCTGCGCGGCGCGCAAGCCGACGACGCGATCTATCTCTACTACGTCGGCCACGGCTTCGCGCACCGAGGGGCGAGCTATCTCACTTGCGGCGACTCCGTCGCTACGGACCTCGTCGACACCAGCATCGCGCTCAAAACGCTTCTCGGCGAGATCGAGAAGAGTGCGTGCGGCAAGATCGTGCTGTTTCTCGATGTGTCGTCCGCTCCACTGCTTCAAGTCGAGAAGCTCGTCGGGCATTACGAGCCGTGGAACGATGTCCGGCTCCATGAAGCGTTCGATGGCGCGGAGCGTCGCGTCTGTTTCGCGTCCTGTACCCCGGGCGAGGCTTCGTGGTCGAGCGGCGCGCTGAAGCACGGTGTTTGGGCCTCGTCGCTGATCGAGGCGCTCCAGGGGGAATCGCCGTCCGCGGCCGAGCGCGGCGGCGTCGTTACCTGCGCGTCGCTGCTGAAACAATGGAAAGCCGCCGTGCCGCGGGCGCTGCGCATCGCCTATACGGATAAGAAGACGCAAACGCCGCAACTCTACGGCGGGGCCGGCGGCGCGCTCGTGATCGCCGACGTGAAGGAGCTCGCGGCGAGTCGGAAGAAGAAGCCTGCGAAGCGCACCGTGCGCGACGTCGCTCGCGTGGCGCTGGTGCGCGAGAGAATCGAAAGCGTCAAAAAGCTCTCCGGCTTCCGTAAAGGAACGCGCGTCCCTGATGCCGTGAATGCTTCGTCGCAGAAGTTCGTCGGGCAGTTGGCGCTCGAAGAAATTCAAAACGATCTCGATAAGGTCCATGCCGAGTTGCGCGAAGCGTTTAAGTTCAAACGGCTCGATCTCCAAGTCGACGGCCCCCTCGACGGCTCCGGCACGATCATCACTCCCTTCTTCAGTTACACGTCGGGCGTGAAGCAGAATCCACGCGATCCGGCCGAGGTCATTTGGCGGCGCGAGGTGATCGACATCGTCGATGCCGAGCAGATTCTTACGAAGCCGTTCGCCGCGGTCTTCGCCGAGTTGTTCGACACGGTCGAATTCGCACCTGCCGACGCAGTCGATCTCGAAGCCTTGATCGATCGGATCGAAGCGCTCGACGATCCCCGCGTGGCGATCGATTACGATCGGGAAATCACTTGGTGCAAGCTTGCGATTCGGGGCATCGGCGGCGAAATCAAAGTAACGAAGCGGACGTTCGAGATCGTCAAAGACCGGCCCGAGAGTCCGAAAAAATTGTTGCAATCGTTCTTCGATATCCAGCACATGCTCGTCGACACGCACGACGTGCGGCTTATCGGCTTCGGCAAGCAACCGGCTTAAAACAGCCGAAAACGAGCCTCCAGCGGGGTGTCGCGAGCGGCCTGTCGGGCGTGTAAGATTTTAAGTCTCACCCTGCGAATCGAAGTTAAGCCTCAGTTCGGATAAATTACCATGCACGTTTTGCTGACGGCTTGCCTACTTGTTTCAGCCGCGCTTCCCGAGACCCCTACTAAGCAGACCACGGCCAAGGCGCCCCTTGCCAAGGCACCAGCGAAAGCAGCCCCGACGAAAGCCTTGCCCGGAAAAGCCGCCGCTACGAAAGCTACACCTGGAAAAGCTACGCTAGCCAAGGTCGGGCCGGTGCTCGACTGGCCGACGTTTCGCGGCGCCGACCGGAGCGCCGTCGCCCCCGATCAAGGCCTGCTGCAAACGTGGCCGGCCGATGGTCCGCCGCTCGTGTGGGAAGCGAAGGGGGCAGGGCGTGGTTATTCGAGCCTCGCGATCGCCGGCAACTTGATCGTCACGCTCGGCGACGCTCCTTCGACGGCCGAAGCCGGGGACGAAGATGAATATCTACTCGCCTTCGACCGAACCACCGGTAAGCAACTTTGGAAACTAAAGACCGGCCCGGCTTGGAAAGAAGGCTCGCCGACCTGGCAGAGCTCGCGCGCCACGCCGACGATCGCCGACGAGCTGGCCTACGTTCTCACGGCGCAGGGCACTCTCATTTGTTGCCGAGCGGAAACCGGAAAAGAAGTCTGGCGCAAGGACTTGAAGAGCGAGTTCGGCGGCAAGAAGGGAGACGGTTGGGGCTACAGCGAGTCGGTGCTGGTTGACGGCGAGCAGCTCGTCTGCACGCCCGGCGGCGAGACGTCGACGATGGTCGCGATGAATCGCAAGACCGGCAAAGTTCTTTGGACGACGGTGCGCGAGGGAGACCGCGGAGCAGGGCACGCCTCGATCGTCGTTGCGCAGATCGGCCCGACGAAAGTTTATGTGCAAACCACGGCGTCCGGCGCGCTCGGCGTCCGCGCGAAAGACGGCAAGCTCCTCTGGTCGTACGAAATCGAGAAGACCACGGCCGTGATTCCGACCGCGATCGTGCGCGGCGATCTCGTCTTTTTCGCGGCCGGCTACAAGCGGGGCGGGGCGTTGCTGAAGCAGCTTCCGAAGCCGCGCGGCGAAGTCGAAGTGAAGGAGATTTATCCGATCACGAAGGAGCTCGCCAACAAGCACGGCGGCATCGTCCTCGTCGGCGACTATCTCTTCGGCGACAGCGACGACCAAGGCATTCCGTTCTGCGCCGACCTGATGACCGGCGAGATCAAGTGGAAGTCGCGCGGATCCGGCTCAGGCTCGATCGCGATCGCCGCGGCCGACGGTTGCCTGTATCTGCACTACTCCGACGGAGTGATGTCGCTCGTCAAAGCCGATCCGGCGGAGTATCGGGAACTCGGCTCGTTCAAGCTCCCTGGCGGCGGCGAACGGCCGGGCTGGATGCACCCGGTCATCGTCGACGGCAAGCTCTACGTCCGCGAGCAAGACTCGATCTTCTGCTACGACGTGAAGGCGAAGTAGCGCGATCTAAGGATCGCGATCGTCCCTCGATAGCCGCGGGTGCATATCCGCGGCAACGCCGCCGCGCCCCGCAAAGCATTCGCCGGCACCTAATCGCGCAACGTCGTTACGCCTTCTTCTTCCCTTTCGGAAACTCGCACAGCGGCACGCTCCGGCTTGGGTCCGCAAGAATATCCGCCAGCGTCGTTCCGCCGAACGCTTTCTCGACGCTCGCCATTGCGTTGTCGAGTTTGCGATGCAGCGGGCAGAGATGCGTGCCGTGCGTCGCGATGCCGAGCGGACAGGTTTTGATGCGCATGATCGGCTCGACCGCGTTGACGACTTCGAGAATCGTCAGTTCCTTCGGCTCTTTGACGAGCGTCATGCCGCCGCCGAGCCCGCGCTGCGAATGGACGATGCCTGCCCGACCCAGGCTTTGCAACACCTTCGAGAGATAGGCGCGGGGGACCTGCGTCACGCCGGCGATCTCGTCCGTCGTCCGGGCCGTCGGGGCTTCGCCGGCCAAGTGGACGACCGCGCGCAAGGCATACTCGACCGTCTGGGAAAACATGCGATTTTCTCAAGCAAGGCGGAAATAGGATGTTGACATCCAATTATACGCCGATAATGTAAAGAAGTAGTGGATGTCTTTGTCCAGTTTAGGCGGACGAAGGCGATTTCGTCAAATAGTTCGCTATTTCAGGAGGTTTCAGCCATGCCCGACGTCATGCAGCGGATCGACGAAGCCCGTTTGGAAACGGACACGCAATACCGCGTCGGCTACCTGCGCGAGTTCATCGGGTTCGACGGAGCCGACGTCGCCGCGATCCACGCTTCCGCCCCCTTGCTCGCGCCGCTCGTGCCCGGCTTGGTCGACGCCGTGTACGTGAAGCTCTTCGGCTAC
>JAIOPP010000081.1 GCA_021413845.1 Planctomycetia bacterium
TCGACGATCCGACGTCGCGCTACGTGCTGATCGCCGAGGCTCGCGCGCTGGCGACCGAAGCGGCCGACTTCGCGACCTTGCGCGAAGCGCTCAGGCAGTTGCTCGACGAGTTCGAAGTCGACGCGACGACGACCCGCCTCGACGCTTGGAACGCGCTCGTCAAGCGCCCGCGCGTCGACACGGCGACGATGCAACAATTGGCGAACGAAGCGACGAGCCTCTTCGACCAAGCGACCGTCGACGCGAAGTTCGACGACGGGAAGCGCTACGGCGAGTTCGCGCTCGCCGTGACCCGCCGCTTGCCGAATGCGGCGGCCGGCGCGAAGCTCATCACCGAGAAGAACGCCGCGCTCGCCGCGCGACAAAAAGAATGGCCCGCGCTCGCGGCGTTGGCCGAGAAGCTGAAGACCGCGCCCGACGACGCCGAGGCGAACCTCGCGCTCGCCCGCTACCTGGCGCTCGCGGCCGAAGATTGGCCGGCCGCGTTCCCGCGCTACGCCAAGAGCGGCGACGAAACGCTCGCCGGACTCGGCGCGAAGAGCGTCAAGGCCTTGGAAAACACGGCGGCTCAGAGCGCCGCCGGCGACGCCTGGTGGGACGCCGCGCAAGCCGCCCTGAACATCGACCTCTCGGCCGTGCCGGCCGGCGGTGCGATGCCCAACCGCACCTTCGGCGAACCCGCGACGACATCGACCAACTCAACATCGAACCCGACCACGAACCCGACCACGAACTCGTCAACCAACTCAAACACGAACAACTCCGGATCCACCGGCGCGAACGTACCTCGCGGCAACGCGCCCGCCCCTGCCGCCGGCGACCAGCGTCAGATCGCGGCCTACTATCAAGCGCTCGGCGGCATGGTCACCGTGAGAGCGCCGGGCACCAACAGCTATCAACAATTATTGTCGACGCAGCGGTTGCCCGACGGCCCGTTCTCGCTTACCACGGTGACGCTGAACGATTTGAAGAACGTGGGAGATAACGAATTGCTCCCGTTGCGAGGTTTGCCGGAGCTGCAGATTTTGGTGCTCAACAATACCTCGGTCTCCTCGCGAGGTTTAGCCGCTCTCAAAGGCTTGCCGATCGCAAGATTGCAGTTGTTACGCCACGCTCAATTCACGGATGAGATCGCTCCGTATTTAGTCGCGCTTCCCAATCTCTCCACGCTGGAGATTCGATACTGCTCCTTCACCGATGCCGGTCTGGCGCAATTGAAGGATTGCAAGAAGTTGGGCAACTTGGAACTTTCCGGTTCGCCGGTCACCGGTGCCGGCTTCTCGCAATTCCCCGATGATTGCAAAATCGGCTCGCTCATGTTGGCGAATACGCCGTTCGACGACGTGGGGATGGCGAACGTGACTCGCTTTCGCGAGATTTATCTGCTGGACGTGCTCGGCACGAAGGTCACCGATCGCGGGACGAGAAACATCCAAAACCTCGAACGCATGGTCACGCTCCGCTTATCGGGCACGAACACTTCGGATGTCACGCTTCGCTTGTTGGAAAAAATGCCGAAGCTGACGCGCATCGATGTCGGCCTAGGCGCAACGCCGGAAGGAGTGCAATCGCTACGAAACGCACTGCCGAAATGCAATGTCCCGAACCCGTAGCACATGCTTGACGGCGGTCGCGTCATATTTATCGCCGACCATACGACGGCGTGAACGCCGCGCACGAACTCAACTTCGAGAGCGCTCCCGCTCCCGGCTGGCTCGATAGCGCGCCCGCGGTGTGGTATTCTCAAACCGGGGGGATTTCATTGCCGCACGAAAGACGTTGCGTGCGAGGCCCCGCTCGGGTCGGTGAAATCGTTCGGCGGATCACACGTTATGCAAGCCACGCTCGAGCCCAGCCGCAGCGGCGATGAATCGTCGTCGCACGGCACTTCCTCGCACGGCACTTCGCGCAGCCTGATCGAGCGTGTGCGCGGCGACGAGCTCGGCGCTTGGGATCGGCTGGTCACCCTCTATGCTCCGCTCGTGGCCTACTGGTGCCGCACGCGCCGGCTGGGCCATGCCGACACGGCCGACGTGTTCCAAGAAGTTTTCCAAGCGGTCGCGCTGCATATCGGCGACTTCCGCCGTGAGCAGAAGCTCGACACGTTTCGCGGCTGGCTGCGCACGATCACGCTGAACAAAGTGAACGACCATTTTCGGAAGCTGCAGCGCGAGCCGCAGGGAATCGGCGGGAGCGAAGCGCAGCAACGGCTGACGTCGCTCCCCGCCCCGTCGGAGCGCAGCGAAGAGTCGAGCGCCGCAACTCCTCCCGGCAACGAGATTCCCATTGACTCCCCTGCCGAGATCGAGCGCACGTTCGAGCGCAACTTGTTTCGCCGCGGCCTGGATTTGATCCGCTCCGAGTTCGAGCCGCGCACGTGGCAGGCCTTTTGGATGACGGCCGTCGACGGACGCGCCACGGCCGACGTCGCCGCCGATTTAGCAATGACTTCCGGAGCCGTAAGGGTCGCCAAATCACGCGTCCTGCATCGCCTGAGAACCGAACTGGGAGACTTGCGGAAATAAACCGAAGGCCGACGCCGGACGCTGTAACGACCTTCCGTCTTCTATCTTAATGGGCCCCAGCGGACCAACGGTCGCGGCGGCTCGTCACGTGAGAACGATTGGGAACGTCACATCGAGATATCGAGGACATGAATTCGACTACGTGCCCGGACGCCGCCGAACTGTCGCGCTTCGCGATCGGGGATCTCCCCGTCGCGTCGTTGAACGGCGTCGCCGAGCACATCGAGCAGTGCGACCTCTGCCGAGGCGTGCTCGAATCGCTCGAAGAAACCGACGACCCACTCGTTTCCGGCTTGCGCGACGTCGACGATTCGACGCTGCCGGCCGAGGGGTTGCGTGCGCAATGGATCGCCGCGGCCATGTCGGTTCGCAGGACGGGCGGAGTCGGCATGTCGCGCTCGGCCGACGGCGCCATGCGGTTCGGCAAGTTCGAGCTGCTCGAAGAGTTGGGCTGCGGCTCGTTCGGCCATGTATTTCGCGCGCGCGATACGGAGCTCGACCGGACGGTCGCGATCAAAATTCTTCGCGCCGGCGAGTTCGCCGACGAGCACGACGTCGAGCGATTGCTGCGCGAAGCGCGCAGCGCCGCGCAATTGAAACATGCGGGCATCGTCGCGTTGTTCGACATCGGTCAGACGGCGGACGGAGCCTATTTTCTGGTCGAAGAGTTCATCGAAGGGACGACGCTGGCCGCTTGCATGGCGCACCAGCGGTACGACGTCCAGCGCTCGGTTCGGCTGGCGGCGGATGTCGCCGATGCTTTGGACTACGCCCATCATCAAGGGATCATCCATCGCGATATCAAGCCGTCGAACATCATGCTCGATCTCGAAGGTCGGTCGCATCTGATGGACTTCGGCCTCGCCAAGCGCGAAGGAGATGAAACGGCGATGACGCTCGACGGCCAAGTGCTCGGCACGCCGGCGTATATGTCGCCGGAGCAGGCCCGCGGGGAGTCTCGCAGCGTCGATGCACGGAGCGATATCTACAGCCTCGGCGTAGTGCTGTATGAACTGCTGACCGGCGAGCGACCGTTTCGGGGCAATCGACGGATGCTCCTGCTGCACGTCTTGGAAGACGAGCCGCGCCCCTTGCGGCAACTGAACGACAAAGTTCCTCGCGACTTGGAGACGGTCTGTCTGAAGGCGATGGCGAAGTCGCCGAGCCGGCGCTACGCCACGGCCGCCGAATTCGCCGCAGACCTGCGCCGCTGGTCGCGCGGCGAATCGATTCAGGCTCGTCCGATCGGAGCTCATCAACGCTTGTGGCTCTGGTGTCGCCGCAACCCGATGCCGGCGAGCCTATTGGTGGCCGTGACGTTAGGTTCGGCGTTCGGCTTTTGGCATCTGTCGCGGTTGTCGGAGTATCTGGTGCGATCGACCGCGCTGGAGAGCGTGAAGCAGCAGGCCGAGATGCTGGAAGAAATCGACAAGATGTACACGACCGAGGTCGTCGAGCGTCTCGCGCCGTTGAAAATCGAGATCACGCATGATTATCGTACGAAATCGTCGACGGCGATTCCGCTGCCGGCGACGTTGAACATCGACCTCGGGCAGCGCGTCAGCGAGAAGAGCGCGTCGGGCATGCAGGTCCGGCTCTACAGCGACCACCCGTTCAAGTCGCGCGCCGGCGGGGGTCCGAAGGATGATTTCGAGCGTTACGCCCTCACGGCCTTGGCGGCAGACTCGAGCCAACCGATCGACCGCTTCGAGACCTACCAGGGGCGCCCGTCGTTGCGCTTCGCCAAGGCCCGGCTCATGGCCGAAGGGTGCGTGCGCTGCCACAACCAACACAACGAAAGCACGAAAAAGAACTGGAAAGCGGGAGAACTGGGGGGCGTTTTGGAGATTATTCGCCCGCTCGATCAAGACATCGCCCGCACACACGCCGGCCTGCGGGGAACCTTCATCCTCGTCGCGTCGATTTCCGGCTCTTTGCTGACTCTTTCCGCTTTGGTCGCCTGGTTGCGTAATCGAGCCAGAAAGCTCACCGGCACCGGTTAAACGCGTATCTACGGCCCTTTCTCGTACTTGTGTAACGCGCGTCCGTTAAGCTATACGTCGGCTATTTTTGCGACCGCGCAGTCGCCGACGATTCGCCTCGCTCTCCCCTTCCCGACGTCGAACCGGCCGCTACCGGCCGCCACGATCCGACGCCCCATCCGCTTGGAGAAAATCATGAGCCATCGAAATCGACGTGCGTTCTTAGCCGACGTAGGGTCCGGCATGCTCGCCGCCAGCATCGGCTCCGGCTTGGCCCTCGATATGGGCCTGGCTCGGGCCGACACGAGCGACGTTAAAGAGCGTTTGACGTTCGGCGCGTTCGAGCCGCTGGTCACGCTGATGCAAGAAACGCCGGCCGACAAGCTGCTGCCGCAATTGATCACCCGCCTGAAAGCGGGAACCGATTTGCAAACGCTCGTCGCGGCCGGAGCATTCGCCAACGCGCGCACCTTCGGCGGGCAAGACTACATCGGCTACCACACGTTCATGGCTCTCGCGCCGGCTCTTGATATGTCGCGCGAATTGCCTGAAGCGCAGCGCCCGTTGCCGGTGTTGAAGGTGCTGTATCGCAATACGTCGCGGATGCAGGCTCAAGGGGGCTGCAAGCACGAGAACATGCATCCGGTCGAAGCGTCGACCCTTCCGGCCGGCAAGCCCGGCGGCGAGTTGCTGCAAGATCTCGTCCGCCGCCAAGACGAGAAGGGGGCCGAGTCGGCCTTCGCGGCCATGGTCAAGGCGTCGCCCGGCGAGGCCTATCAACATCTGCAATACGAAATCGAAGACGAAGTCGACGTGCATCGCGTCGTCCTCTCGTGGCGCGCTTGGGCCATGCTCGATCTCGTCGGCCAAGAATATGCCCACACGATGCTGCGGCAATCGGTTCGCTTTTGTTTGCAGAACGAGCGCAACATCGTCGATCAGAAACGCCCCGTGTCCGCCATTCGCACGCAGCTGCCGAAACTGTTCGATCAATACAAGCTCCTCAGCAAGCCGCTGGGAACGCGCTCGGTCGACGATGCGTGGATCGACGACTTCAGCAAGCTCGTCTACTCGGCGCCGCGCGAAAAGGCCGCCGATGCCGTAGCCGCGGCGCTCGCCGACGGCATCTCGACCGATTGCATCGGCGAAGCCCTCGCGCTAGCCGCCAATCGCTTAGTGCTCCACGATCCGGGCCGGCGTCAAGCGCAGCCCGACAAGCCGATCGGCAGCGTTCACGGCGATTCCGTCGGCGTGCATGCTTCGGATTCCGCCAACGCCTGGCGCAACATTTCGCGCGTCGGCAACCAGCGTACGGCGGCGGCGAGCCTGATCGTCGGCGCGTTCCACACGGCGGGCCAAAGCGGCGGGCTCAATAAAGACCCGTATCCGCTTGCCGAGCAGATGCAGAAGATCTCGGCTTCGAATCCCGAGACGCTGCTGAACGAATTGGATGCCGCGGTCCGAGCGAACGATCAAGCTCAAGCCTGTGCGCTCGCGATGCAATATAGCGCTACCGGCGGACCATCGCGACGAATCTTCGATGTCTTATTGAAGTTCGCCACGAGCGAAGATGGCGCTTTGCATGCGGAGAAATACTACCGCACCGTGAGCGAAGAGCATGGTCGCATGCGTCCCGCCTTCCGCGCCCGACAACTCGCCGCACTGGCTCGCGTCACGGCGAGCGAATACGGCAAGACGGCCGCAGGCTACGCGCAAGCCAAAGACCTGCTCAAGGTTTAAGTTTGTCGAAGCGAAGCAGTTCGCATAAAGATTTTTCAGGAATCCCCGTCGCAAGTTGCGACGGGGATTCCTTTTTTTTGACACCAATCCGCATCGCAGGCACGACTTCCAAACATGCACGCAGGCGCATCTGTGCCACAAAATAAACGGCGAGCTTCGACGTCGATAGTTGTTCGGCAAGTTTCCGACCGACTAGAATGGCCGCGCCCACCGCACCGCCCCACCTGCCGCGCCCTGCGGCCCACGGAGATCTACCATGAGGATCACGATTCTTTCGCTGATTGCTTGGAGTGTGTCGGCATTCTTAAGCGTGGCCCAGAGCGCCGAGAAAGAGAAAGTAAGTGCCGACGAGCAAGCGGTGATCGACGCTCTCGCCCGCTCGGTGCCCGGCGACACGATCGTCGTCAAACCGGGCTTCTACCGAGGGGGCTGGAAGCTCAAAGCCGGCCTGCCCGACAAGCCGATCACGCTGAAAGCCGAGCGGGCGGGGCGAGTCTTCATCGGTTCGGTAGAAACGCACGTCGGGTTCGAGCCGGTCGCCGGGGCCGTCTATAGTTTCTCGAAGCCGTTTACGGCGGCGCCGCCTAAGATGCGCGAGCTCGACACAGCCAAAGACATGCGCTGGATGGCGACGCCGATGGATGTCGAAGAAGTAGTCGGCTCTTATTGCTTCGATGAAGAAACGAAGCGGCTCTACATCCATCCGACGGACAGCGCCGGCGTCGAACATCATACCTACGCCACGATCTCGACGACCAACGGCATCACGCTCGCGGATCATACCGTCGTCGATGGTTTCGTGATGAGCGGCTTCGGCAGCGCGGCCCTGTTTGCACCGAACGGAACCGGGGTCGTCGTGCAAAACTGCAAGCTCTATCGCAACGGTTCCGCAATCTCGTTGGGCAAGGCGAAGAACTGCGTGGTTCGCAACAACGAATGCTGGGAAAACTCTCCCGACTATTCGCAGTCGGCTCAGATCTACATGCAGGACGGCACCGAGGGAACGCTCGTCGAAGGGAATTTCGTACACCACGGCTTCAGCCACACCGGCATCTTCATCTACGGCGAGAATCGCAACAACACCTACCGTCGCAATATCGTCTGGGGTGCCCAAGGCCTCGCGATCAAAGGGCGCGACAACTCCGGCGACGTCAGCGAATACAACGTCACCGACGGCTTCGTCGCCACGCTCGGCATGCGCTCGAACACGGGCTACCGTTCCGACGACGCGCTCGGCAGACCCGACGCGGGAAGCGATCTATTGGCCAAAGATCTTCCCGCCGATCCGAAGTATGCCGACCCCGCTTGGGCCGATTGTCGGTTGCAGTCGGATAGCCCCGCGCGGGGCAAGGCCCGCGACGGCAAAGACCTCGGCGCGTTGCCGTATCAGGGAGACGTGCTCTTCGTAAAGCCGGACGGCAACGACGCCGCCGCGGGCACGAGCGTCGTCGATGCTTGGCGCACGCTCGCACACGCCACGAAGACGCTCCAAGCCGGGCAGACGCTTTACATCTTGCCCGGCCACTACGCGGAGCCGCTCGTCTTGCGCGACAAGCAGGCCGCGGCGGGACGAAAAACGCTTGTCCGCGTGCATGGAAAAGCCCGCGCCACGGTCCAGCGAATCGAGATCCAGGGCTGCACGTCTTTGGAAGTGGCGCATGTCGCCGTGCAAGGTTCGGCAGGGCCCGGCGTTCGCATCGCCGTCTCGCAACGACTCAAGCTGCTCTCCGGATCGAGCTATCTCAATCAAGGGGCGGGAGTCGAGGTCGTCGATTGCCGCGAAGTGTCGCTCGAGCGCTGCGCGCTGTGGAAGAACGACGTCGGGCTCAGCGTAGCGCGCAGCGACGACGTCGAACTGGTCTCGTCGTTGGTCGGAGAGAACCGGCAAGCGCAGGTCGTCTTAGGGCCCGACGTGAAGAACTACTTCGGCGAATTCAATGCTTACCGCGGCGCGACCTTGGGACAAGCGTCGAACGAGCGAGCCTCGGATATTGCCGGCTGGCGCAAGCTCTCCGGGCAAGAGACGCATTCGCTCGAGCTCACCGACAAACTTGCCGGGCCCGAGCAGGGAGACTTTCGGGTCGCGGCAGGAACGGCGCTGATGACCGCCGGCCTGTACGAATCGCCGATCGGCCCTCAAAGCGGATTCGTCGCGCGCACGACGACGCGCCGCCGGATCGAGCGGGTCGAGGTCGTTTCCGTAACGCGAACGAGCGCCAACTTGCTGTGGTACACGCCGGGAAGAATGGCCGGAACGGCGCTCCAATGGGGCCTAACGAAGAGCTACGGAGAAACCCATGACCGGTCTCCCTCGACGAGCGGCGAATACGAGTTGGTGCATACGGTCAGCCTCGTCGGCTTGCAGCCGAACACCACGTATCATTTTCGGCCCGGATCGAAAGACAACCTCGCGGATGAAACCGAGATCGCCTGGGACGACCGAGACTACACCTTCACGACGGCGACGACCGATCCCGAGCCGCGGCAACTTTTCGTCGCCACGCAAGGGAGCGATGCCCACGACGGCCTGACCCCGCAGACGGCATGGAAGACGCTCCATAAAGCGGCTCGCGAGGCCCGTGCCGGCGATACCGTGACGATTGCGCCGGGCAGATACGTCGAGCTCTTGCGTCCGTTGCAAACCGGCACGAGCGACGAGCGGCGCATCACCTTTCGCGCCGAGAAACCATTGAGCGTTTTTCTGGAAGGAGGGCTGATCAAGTTCGTCCGCACCGGCCGTCCACACGACGTGCAGCTGCACACGAAAGCCTTCATCACGATCGAAAATCTGACGGGCATGTTTTGCAGCGAAGGGCTCGACTACGGCGGCTACCGCGGCGGTTGGGGATACGCGGGCATCTTCCGAGTTTCCGGCGGCTGCATGAACGAATTCAAGGGCTGCGTGGCCGATGCGCGCTATCGCTGGATGAGCGGCTTCGTCTTCTTCGACGCCGGAATCATGCCCGGCATGCCCGAGCCGAAGTATGCGGGCCGGATCAGCGACAGCGCCACGTTGGCCTGTTGGCGCGGAGTGCAAGGCATCGTGCAGCGTGCGCCGTTGATCTTAGACCACAACGTCTACTACGTGAGCCTGACGGGTATGTACTCGATCAACGGCGGCGAGAAATGGATTTCGCGCAGCTGCATCTATCAAGACTTGGTCGGGCAGAAACGGAGCGGCGCCTACCCGCTCTATTGGACACCGCAAGTCTACGACTCCGATTACGCCTGCTTCGCCTGGATGCCGCAGAGCGGTAAGTACATCGCCAAGCACGAGGGGAAGGAATTGAACGGCCTCGAAGCTTGGCAAACGGGAGCGAAGCGCGATCTTCACAGCATCGAATACACTCCCGACTACGGACTAACTCCGCTCGAACAACCGCTGGGCTTCAATCTCCGCCCGCTGACGATCGAAGACTTTATCTTGCCCCGAAGCAGCCCGCTGCGCGGTCAAGGTGAACACGGCTCCGACATCGGCGTACGGTGGGAGAAGTTTCTCGCGAAATAATCTCCGAACGCCCTGCAACGAACGCGGCGCCCTCGCAATCGTGAAGCGGAGCGCATAAAAAAACCCTCGCAGTCTCACCGGCGAGGGTTTTTTCCGAAGGCAAAAAGCCCCCGAGTCTCATAAGAAAAATAGCATGCGCGGCGGCGCATGCAAAAGGATTTGCCGTACGCAAACCCGCACCAACGCCAACGGAAGAAAACGGACCAAGAGTTTTTTTACGCGTCCGCCAGCCGGTATCCGACCCCCTGCTCCGTGAGCAGGTAGCGGGGCTGCGTCGAATCGGCTTCGACCTTTCGCCGCAGGCCGGCCATGAACACCCGGAGATAGTTCACCTCCGACGAATGCTCGGGCCCCCAGACTTGCCGCAAGAGAAACAAATGCGTCAGCACTTTGCCGGCGTGTTGCGCCATGAGAGACAACAGCCGATATTCCGTCGGCGTCAAACGTATGTCGCGCGCGCCGACCACGACGCGCCGCGTCGTAAAATCGACCGTCAGCTCGCCGACTTGATAGCGCCCCTGCGGCCCATCGTCGGCCGTCGCGATGGCCGTGCGGCGGAGCATTGCGCGAATTCGAGCCAGCAACTCGGGTACCCCGAACGGCTTCGTCAAATAGTCGTCGGCCCCGGCATTGAAGGCGTCGACCTTCTCCTGCTCCCGACCGATCGCCGACAACACGATCACTGGAATGCGCGACCAGGCCCGCAACTCCGCAAGTACCTGCTGACCTGAAATTCCCGGCAGCCCGAGATCGAGAATGATCAACGTAGGCGGGCGTTGAGCCGCCGCAGTAAGCGCTTCTTGGCCGGTGCCGACCGCTTCCACATCGTAGCCCGAACCTTCGAGTGTCGTGATCAAGAAACGTCGAATCGCTTGCTCATCGTCGACTACTAAAACCGTCGGCCGCTCACTAGACATCATCCACCAACCTCCGACGGCATTCCCGAAGCATTCGTAAGCGGGTGACTCAAATCATGCACCACGGCGTTTTCCTCCGACGACAACGGATCCGAATTTAGACTCGTCGAGCTTTGCAACGGTAGCTTGATACGAAACAACGCTCCGCCCCCTTCTCTGTTATGCGCCGAGATCGTGCCGCCATGCGCGACGACGATCGCTTGGCAGACCGTCAGGCCGAGACCGCTGCCGAATTGTTCCTGTCGTCGATCCGGCGCTCGATAGAACTTCTCGAACACGCGCGACTCTTCGCCCGGGGGCAAGCCCGAGCCCCGATCCGCGACGTCGAGCCGCAATTGCCCGGCTTCGATCTGCGCCGAGATCTCGATCGGAGCATTGTTAGGCACATACTTGTGGGCGTTGTCGAGCAGATTGAAGAGCACCTGTTGAAACAAGATGTCGTCCATCGGTATCATCGGCAGATCTTCGGCGATCCGCGTCTCGACGCGTCGCTCGCGCATCACGTCTCGCATGCGCAGCAACGTCGACCCGACGACCTCTTCCAGAACGTGCTGCTGCTTGCCGACCTTAAACGCGCCCGACTCGATGCGGGTCATGTTCAGCAAGTTGTCGACGATGCGCGCCAACCGATCGGCATTTTCGAAGATCGTCTGACAAAGCTCCCGCCGCGATTGCCCGGAGAGCTCCACTTCGGCATCGAGCATGCTGCTGCTCGCCCCGGCGATTACGGCCAACGGCGTTCGCAGATCGTGCGACACGCAGCTCAAGAGGGCCGCTCGCATCCGTTCGCTCTCGGCATCGTTTTGCGCCGTCTGCACCTGATGCGAAAGGCGATCGCGCTCCAGCGCACCGGTTAATTGTCCGGCAAGGGTGGTGAGCATGTGCTGCTGTTCGGGCGTGAACTCATGACGTTCTTCCGCAGGTTGGATCGCGAGCACGCCGATCGCCTTCTTCGCGAAGATCAGCGGCAGGAACAACGCGGTCACGTTCGGGCTCGTATGCGTCCCCAGGCCGGAAGCATGGCCCGCCTCGAACGCCACGTTCGCCGCCGTCCATTCGCGCGAGCGAAACGTCGTCGCCAACGGCACCGGCGGGATCGCGCGAAAGCCACGCCCGAAATCGGGCAACAGCACCACGGCCGTTCCCCCGACCAAGTTCTGAATATGCTTCACCGCGGCGCGCGACAACTGTTCGCTTCCGTTCAAGTCGGCCAATTCTCGGCTCAATCGATAAAGCGACTCGAAGCGCTCGGCGCTTTGCTTCGCCATGCCTGTCTGATGCAACACTTGCGAAGTGAGGCCGCTGATGACGAGCCCGATGATCGACAGCACGACCAGCGTGAACAATTGCTGCATATCGGCGACGGCGAAATTCCAGAGCGGCGCCATGAAGAAGAAGGCGAGCGTTCCGGCCGTTACGGCCGACGCCAGAATGCTCGGGCCGGCCCCGTAGCGCACGGCGACGAAGACCACGCCGAGCAGGAAGATGAGCAAGCCGTTGGTCAGCGACAGGCCGAAGTTCTCGAGCCCTCGCGCCATGAAGCCGCACACGGCCACGACCAGCGGAGCGTAGATATAGCCGGCGTATTTATGATTTCGCCGGCCTTGGCTCAACCGCTGTCCCAACGGATGGGGAGGTTGCGAATCGAATTCGCTGAAGCCTTGCATAGCTGTTTTCGTCTAAGATCGACTAGGAGAAGGACCCTATCAATAGCGCAGGGGCCGCGAAACTTGTAAAGCATCCTTAACTCAATTTTAAGATAAATTCACACGCTGCGGCAGCTTCGCTTTCACTTATGTGCTTTGACCGAGACGCTTCCGATCACGTGTACTTCGATCGGTTACGCTGTGCGTTTTCCGGGTTGAGAGAACCTTTTTAGTTCTCGAAAAGCTTGCAGCCGGCGAGGGAGGAGACGAGAATCTGCCGGATGGTTCGCCTGCCGCCGCATCGCTCGTCCACCCCGCCTTCCTGCGAGAATCCTGCCCATGTTTTTCCGCACATCTTTCGTTGCATTCGCGACTCGTTCCTCGCTCCGTCCGCTGCTGCTCGGCCTGGTGCTGGGGAATGCCGTCGAGCTGCGTGCCGCAGACACGAAGGGAATTCCTGCCGAACAGCGGGCGGCTAAGGTTCGTGCCGATCTTAAAAACCCTGACGTCGAAGTGCGCCGCGCGGCGATCAAGACGTTGACGCATTCGGACATCTCGCGGGTGCTGCTACCGGAAATCCACGCCGCGCTGGACGACTCGGACGGCGAAGTACGCTCGTGGGCCGCGACGGTCTCCGGTCCGGAAGGGGAAGCCGCGCTGCCGTTGGTGCCGCAGTTGATCGTGCAGTTGTCCGACGACGCGGCGAAAATCGCGCGCGAAACGGCGGCCCGTGCGCTGGGGCGCATCGGCCGGGCCGTGCCGACGGAGCGGCGTGCAGTTCCGGCGTTGGAGAAAGCGTCGCAAAAGGATACCGACTCCGTGACGCGCGTCGTCGCCTTAGGGGCGCTGGCGATGATGGATCCCGATAATGCGGCGCGCGTGACGGCGATCGACGTTTACCTTACGCACGACGATCCGCTTACTCGGATGAAGGCGGCGCATGCCCTCGGCCAACTCGGCGACCGGGCGAAAGCTTCGGCTCCGGCCATTGCGAAGGCCCTCGAGCAAGCGACCGAGACCCATCAACGGGGTTACTTAGCGCGGGCCCTCGGTCAAGCCGGCGACCCGGCATGGCTGCCGACTCTCTACGCGGAGTTGGCGAAGGAGACGAGCCCCGAGGCATCGGGAGAGATGCGCGGAGCCATTCAGCGGCTCGGCGGCAAAGTGCCTCCGGCTACGAAGAAATAACGGAAGCGATGACGACAGGCCGTGTTACTGATTCCATTCGCAGATGTAATATCCGCGATGGTAGTCGGCTTGGTCGCCCCACTTTAGCAGCATCGAGACGGGACCGTTGAGGTAGATCGCGATGTAGAACTCCGTCGCGCTTTGGCCTTCCGCTTGACTCCAATCGAAAAACGTCACGGGGCTTCCGTCGGTCCAAACGTACTTGCCGTTCGCCGCTTGATCGGTAGCGCCGATCCAAACGAACACGTCGTTTTGGCCTTCCGTTTCTTTGAAGATGAGCGACTTGATGAAGTCGTTTTCCTGACTCGTCTCGACATGCACCAGATGCCCGCCGAGCGCCTCGCAGCGCGCCTTCGCTTCGATCCAACTGATCTTCTCGTCCTTAAACATCTTGTACCAGTGGCCGGCGAAGAAGAGATCGACGTCGAGCGGGCGGCGGCGCGTGAAGAGCAAGCCCGCCGTCTTTCGTTGCTGCTCGAACTGCACGATCCGCGGCTGAACCCGATTGCGAATCGCCGGCGGCAGCTTCGCTAGCGCCGGGCGGATCCACGCTACGGCGTGTTCTTGCCAGATGAGCTTCGGGAACGGCGAGGCTTTGTCCTTCTCTTTTTCACCGACGCTCCACCACGCTTCGCCGAGTTCGGCTTGCGCGTCGGCGTTGAGCGGCGCGGCGAGTTCCTTCGTCGCGGCTGTTTGCAAGAGCTCGTCGCCCGACCGACTCAGGTTCTTCAAGCCGGCGGGCCAATCTCCGCGGACCAAACACAAGTAGCGCCCCAAGGCCAAGTTCGCCGCTGCATCGTTCGGCTCGAAGTTCAACGTCGTGCGGGCCTCCTGCGCGGCCGTCCACAACGGGAGCCACTCCTTCATCTCGGTTTCGCGAGCTTTGTATTCCTTCGTCAGCGCCGGATCGCGCACTTTCAAAGCGAAGGCCGCGCCGGCGGCGAGCACGGCATCGGCCACGTCGTAATGCTCGGTCGTCATCTGTTCGTCGACGACGCCGAGGAACGACAACCCCAGCTCCTTGCGCTCGGCGGGGGTTTTCGCAGCGCTGGAGATTCCTTCGATCGCGGTTTTGATCGTCGCCGATAAGTCGATCTCGAACTGCCGACGCCAAGCCGCGGCGACGCGGAGCGCCAGCTGCAAATCGCGCGCGTCGGTCGCCAACTGCATCGCGGTCTCGAAGTAGGCATACTTATCCTCGGCGCCGGCCGAGGCCGAGGCCGAGCGGACGAACTCTTCCGCGAGCTTCGTGCGCAAGTCGAAATTCGTGGCTCCCGCCAATTGATCTTTATGAGTCGCCTTTAACTTTTCCAGCGCCAACGGCTGAGCCGCCGTCGGCGGCACGGGCAATCGCGCTGGGGCGTTCGCCGGCGGCGGAGGCGTAGTCGCCGCTGGAGTTGTCGCTGGAATCGCGGGAGTCGTCGCCGTAGGAATCGGAGCCGCCGGTGCAGCCGCAACGGCCGGAGTTGCCGCGGGGGTCACGGGGGCCATCGGTGTGGAAACGGTCGATGCGGGCACAATCGGCGTAGGCGTCGGCGCGGCGGTCGCTTTCAAGATCGGTGCGGTAAAGAGAGGCGCCGTTGCACTCGGAGCGGCCGCGGTTGGCGACGGTTGAGGCGTCGCAATCGATGGCGTTACCACTTGCGCTACGGGCTCGACCGGCTTCGGTTTCGGAACCGGTTTTGACGCGCTCGGCACCGGCACGGCGAGCGCCACCTCGTTGTTTACGGCGGCGTTTTCGCCTTTGTCGCGCAGCATGAGCCACACGCCGGCTAAGAGCGCCAAAACCCCCACGCCAGCGCCGATCAGAATCGGCCCGTTCTTTTTAGCCGGCGCCTTAGCGAGCTCTTTCGCAGGCTTCGCTCGGGCCTTGGCACTGGTGTCGACATCGGCGCGGAAATTCGCCATCGTCGCCGCAGCCATCGTGGCTTGAGAGCCGCTCTTCACATCCAGCGCGAGCTTACCGCCGGTGTCGCCCCCTTGCTGCCAAGCTTCGATCGCGGCCACGACTTCGCCGGCGTTCTGGTATCGATCTTCGGAGTTCTTCGCCACCATCTTTCGATAGATCCGGTCGAACTCGACAGGGACATCGCTCCGCTTCTCGCTGAGCGACGGGATCGGCGCGTTCATGTGGGCCAAGATCTTCTTGACGACCGTATCTCCCTCGAACATGCTCTCGGCCGTCAACATCCGATACAACGAACAACCGAGGCTGTAGATATCGCTCCGCGCATCGGCATGCCGCGTGTCCTTGGCTTGCTCGGGCGACATATAATCGACCGTTCCCATCACGGTGCCGGTGTTCGTCAATTGCTGGTCGGCTAAGGTCGCGTCGTCGAAGCGCGCTAGGCCCATGTCGAGTATTTTAACGACCCCCTTCTTGTCCAACAGCAAGTTGCCGGGCTTGATGTCTCGATGCACGACCCCTTCGCCGTGCGCATAAGCCAAGCCGCGGGCCGCTTGCAAGACGACGTCGGCCGCTTGCGCGAGCGGCAACGGGCCCGACGCCTTGACCAGCGCCGACAAGTCTTGTCCCTCGACATATTCCATCACCAAATACCACGTATCGCGCTGCATTCCGGCGTCGTTCGCATGCACGATGTTCGGGTGCGAGAGCTTCGCGGCGGCTTCGACTTCGCGCCGAAATCGCTTCACCGACGCCTCGTCTTTCGTCACCGCGGCCGGCAGCAGCTTGATGGCGACGAGTCGCTTCAGGTGACGATGCTGCGCCTTGAACACCTGCCCCATTCCGCCGGCGCCGATCTTCGCCAACAACGCATAGTCGCCGATGACGAGCGGGCCATTGCCGCCGCTCAGCAACTCTTGAGCTTGGTACTTGCTGAGCGAATTGCGCTCGACCATGAGCTTGGCGAACGCTTGGGCATCTTTAGGTCGCTCACTTCCCAAAGCCCCCCACAGGCTTTTCACTTCGTCGGCCGTCATCAGGCCCGAAGCGACGAGAGCTTTACCGAATTGGTCGGGTGTCTGTAACACGAGTGGCTCCGATGAAGAAGGGAGAGCCTCATGATACAGACCGGTAGAGGGGATGGGAATAATCGACGAACGGGGCGGAAGCCGGTCGATAAAATCCCGATTGGCGGGCCTAAAGCGAAGTCCGCTGGGCGAGCGCTTCATCGCTCGCGGGGCGATACGCTGCGTAGTTTTCGCGGTGGACGTTCCAGATCCCGCGGAGCCGATAGTAGATCCCACGCCATTCGATGCGCCGCACGCGCACCAACGACCAAACGACGGCTCCGTACACGATCTGCGTGACGACGAGCAACGTGAAGACGATCTTCAACAGTTTCACCGGCGGAATCTTGGGGGGCGATTCTCCTCGTAGTCGCACGATCCGCCGCACGGCCGTCTCGAGCGCGGGAAGCACCAGCGCCATCGACGCGAGAAACACGACGAAGATGCTGCCGACCGTGCGCGCCGCGGCATAGTCGCCGCGCGCGAGCGCGACCACGATCGTCGTCGCGGCCACGACGTAGAACGCCGAGCTGGTGAGCCCATGCAGCCAGATCGCCCAGGCTTGCGAATGGTAATTCGAGATCAGCATTTGCCGCCGACAGAAGCGAAAGAAGCTGAGCATGCCGATCGATTCGCGATTCACCATCAAGAGCGAAGGGACGAACCGCAGCTTCAACCCGACTTTGCGCAGCGTGTCGTACAGCATCGTGTCTTCGCAGAGCGCGTGCCGCATCCGTTCGCGATATCCGGAGTCGCGGACGAAGGAAGCTCGCAGCGCGACGGACCCGCCCCAGGCAATGCCGTGCCAAAACATCGGCACTACCGCTCCGGCGTTCCATTGATAACGGACCAGCGAACCCCAGCCGGAATCCTCGGGCATATACCAACGATTGCCCGTCGTGGCGCCGATGCGGCGGTCGCTCAGCGGCGCGACCAGCTCGCGCAGCCAGGTGCGATGCGGCTCGACGTCGGCATCGATCGTAGCCGTGAACTCGACCTCGGGCCCGAGGCTTTCATACGCCTGAATCAACGAGGCGTTCTTCAGCGAACAGGTCTCGGGCCGGTCGCGCAGCTCTTCGATTCGGACGCTGCGCGCGGTCGTTCGACCACTCAAGCGCGCCACCATCTCATGCACCGGCTGCCAAGCGGGATCATCGCGATGATCGACGACGATCACGACTTCGAAGTTCGGATAGTCTTGCGTAAGGATGCCGCTCAAGGAGCGTTCGAGAAACGGATCGGCGCCGCGCAAACATAAGATAATCGCGGCCCGACCGCAGTCGGCATCCGGCGCAGGGCGAATCCGTGCGGCGAGCAAACGGATCGTGAAGCCGATGCCGACGGAGAATTGCAGGCAGGCGAGCCCAAGGCCGATGTAGACGAGCCAGGGAACGAAATGCTCAATCATTATTCTCTGTCATCATTCTCTGTCATCGCATTCCGTTCACGGCACTAGCGAGCGGAAGAATTCGTCGTCGGCATCCCCGCCGCAGCGAGATTCACGGAAGGATACGGCACGGCGAGGATCGGAGCCCCGCGGCGCTTGCCCCATTTGTCGTTTTCGCCGAACTGAATGAAGCGATGAATCATCGCCTCGTCGATCGCCGGCGACGGCATATCGGCGGTGAACTTCAACAAGTTCGTGATGTCGAACGTCGGGTCCGACGTGAGATACGGTTCGTAGATCGCGACCTGGGCGTAGCTCTCGCGCTCGAAGTCCGACATATCTTCCGGAGCCTTGCCGCAATACTCGACGCCGGCCGTGTTGTAGTACGAGCTCACGTAATCGACGAGCTCGCGCAGCTTCGTCGGCTTTTGCGGAGCCAGATGGTAGGTGCCGCCGTGGGCCGCCGGGTTCAAGAACAAGCGGGTCATCGCCGCCGAAACCCAATCGACCGGAACGATGTTGCGAAGCTCGTTGCCGGTGCAATTCCAACGGAGCGAAAACCGGCGAACTCCGTCGGCGTCGGGCTCTTTGTCTTGAACGACCAGCGCGATGATGCGGAGGTACAGATAGATGCCGTGATACGTGCTGGTGTACGCCGTCACTGAGTCGCCGGCGACGACCGCCGGCCGGTAAATGGTCAGCTGGTCGAGGAAGTCGGCGTTGCGAACCGCGGTCTCGGAGAGGAGCTTGCTCTCTTCGTAGTCGTTGCGGAAGCCTTGCCCGCAGTTCAACTCATGCTCGAAGATCCGGCCGGTTCGGTTGCCCGAGACGTAGGCGGTCGAGACGTAGTGCCAATCGCGCAGGCCGACGTTGCGGCAGAACTTCAGCATGTTCTCGGTGCCGCGGAGGTTCGTGCGCCACGGTTCCCCTTCGCGATCGGAACCATGGAACTCGAGCACGGCCGCGTTGTGCATCACCCGGTCGCAATGCTCGGCGACCCACTTGCGCGACTCGGAGCTGAGGCCGAGACCCGTTTCGGTGACTTCGCCGGAGACGACATGCGGGCGCGGGAGCGTGCAATGAAGTTGCTTCTCCCACAGCTTGATGATGTCGTCGATTCGCTTCTCGGCCGATTGCTTCTTCGAGGGACGTGCTAGCACGCAGAGTTGCTTGCCGGCCAAAAGTAGGTCTTTGATGAGATAGCGACCGATGAGTCCGGTGCCGCCGGTCAGCAAAATACTTTTCTCAGACGAATGCGTCATTTCGGCAAACCTCGTAAGCAGCGCACGCCCTAGCCCCCTCAAAATACGAGGTTGAACATTAACCTCTTCGGGCGCGTCAGGCTAGTGTTATCTTCGGCCGACAATCCGAAAAACGCCAACCTAGTACCGGTTTTTTGCCGTTATTCGCGTTGCTTCCCATCCGGAGGAGCTAGCTCGCGCCGAAGCACGCCATTTCGATCGCAACGCCAATGGTAGGAAGAATTTAGAGAAAGTTTCGCCCACACTCTTCCATCGGCGACGGAAAGGGTGTCGCCGGGCTTCGCCACATGGCGAAAATACGCCTCAAACACCCTATGTGCAGGGGGCTGCGGCACATTGAGCGCGTCCCAATAGGGCCCTTCGATGCCGTTCATTTGGTACGGTGACTCCCCATCGGCAGGATAAAAGATGGCGGTAGGGACATTGGCTGAATAGAGACAATGGCTGAGATAGGCATCGAGCTTGCCGAAGTAAAAAAGCACCGGCGATAAAAATAATATCACCGCCGGCACTACTCCCTTCATTCCACATTGCCGGCAGTCATTGCGCAGCGGCTCGCGCCAGCCACCGATCAACACGAACGCCACGATCGCGATCGCGCAGTTCCAACCCCAGACGGAAGTGTTCCAACCGTTCATGTGCTGCAACAGCGCGACGATCCCGAAGTGCATCATCAGCGCGAGCGCGGCGACATACTTGCGCAGCCGAGGCACCCACACGGCGAGCCCCATCCCCATTTCGATCGCCGCGATCGTGCTGCCGAAGAGTCCCGAATAGTCGGCGAGGTTCGGCCAATCGGCAACCGGCGCGATCCCTTCCCACAGCCACGGCGCAACCTGCTCGTAGTAACCGGGACTCAGCAGCTTATGCAAACCGGAAAAAAACCAGAGCGACGCGAGATGCGAACGGGCCAAGAGCCGCGCGGCCGGTTGTCGCCAAGTGCCTAGCATCAACAGCGCGAACGAAAACAACTGCGGCTGCATCCGAGTCTGATCGGCGACCAGCGATACGGCCGCGATCGCAACATAGGCCGACCACCCAACGCGCGGCCAAGCCACCGAAGCCGCGACCGCCGCAAATAAAGCCATGCCGTAATAATCGAAGCGAGCAATCGCCGACGGCAGCTCGACGAGCGGCAAGAGCGGCGGCACGGCGTGCGCCGTCCAGAGCGGGCGCGTCACCCAGATCGTCCAGCCGAACATCGCCACGATCCAAAGCCGCAAACCATACGCAACCCAGGGGGCGTCCGCGATCCCGTTCAGGCCGAATCTGCCGCCGGCAGCTTTCGGCGGTGGTGAATCCGCTGAATCGTAGCGCTCGTTCTCCGCCCGCTTTCGGTCGTGCGATTTTTCCGATTTGCCGGCGTCGTTACGTGAGGGACGTTTAGCCACGCTCGTCTCGCCTGCGTTTACGGACTCAGGGGCTCGGCGGCGGGAGTTTCGGGCTTCGGCGTCACGACCTTCGCTCGCGGCCCTTTCGCCGAGCGTTTCGCTCCGCCGGCGACCTCGAACTCGACCGCCTGCCCGACGACGAGCTTCTTAAAACCGTGCGCGGCTAGCGCCGAGTGATGAAAGAAGACATCCGGCGCGTCGGGCACGGCCAGGAATCCGTAGCCACGATCGACGACGAGTAATTTCACGGTTCCGCTAAGCACGAGCGCAGGGCCTCTTCGAAGAAACGCGTGGAAAGGAATGTTTAACGGCGGCCCGTCAATCTATCCGCTTACGAGCCTCAGCGGCAAGCGTTACCATAGTCGGACTTCTCGGGAAGATTCGCGTCTCGTTGGTTTCGGGAGATTCTACCATGCCGGCTTTTGCCGATCGGTTGTCGGATGCATGTCGCAAGTTAGCCAGTCCCGTGGTCGTCGGGCTCGATCCTCGTTTCGAGCAACTCCCCGCTCCGCTCACCGCGGGAATCGACCCGAAGAACCGCCGAGCGGTCGCCGGCGCCTACGCGAAGTTCGGCTGCGAGATCATCGACGTCGTGGCGAAACTCGTCCCGGCCGTGAAACCGCAAATGGCGTTTTACGAGCAACTCGGCCTAGAAGGGATGCAAGCGCTGATGCAGATCGTCGACCACGCTCGCCAAGCGGGCTTGCTCGTCATTCTCGACGGCAAGCGCAACGACATCGGCACCACGGCCGAAGCGTATGCCGATGGCCTGCTCGGTGCCGATAGCCCCTGGGGAGGCGACGCGCTGACGGTGAGCCCGTACCTCGGCAACGATAGCCTCGAACCATTCGTGAAGACTGCCGTAGCGCGCGACGCGGGCTTGTTCGTGTTGGTGAAAACATCGAACCCGGGGAGCGGGCAGTTTCAAGATCGAGAGATCGACCAGTCGAGGCATCAAGGCGGACTCGACTTGCCGAAAACACTTTATGCACTCGTTGCAGCTGAGGTCGAACGGATGTCGGCCGAAACGAAAACCGCCTCCGGCTACGGAGCGGTCGGCGCAGTCGTCGGGGCGACGTATCCGCAACAGCTGACCGAGCTACGCAGCGCGATGCCGCATACGATTTTCCTGGTGCCCGGCTACGGCAGCCAAGGAGGAACGGCAAGGGACTGCGCCCCGGCCTTCGACGCCGCAGGACTCGGCGCCGTGGTGAACAACTCGCGCGGCATCATCTTCGCGCATAGCCGCAAACCGTACGCCGAGAAATTCGGCGCGGCGAATTGGCAACGCGCCGTCGAAGCAGCCACGACGGCAATGAACGACGAACTGAGGGCCGAGACGACCGTCGGCAAACTGAAACCCTAGCGACGTCTCCGAGGCGAGCGGCCGGTGTGAACCGGCCGTTAGGAGCGCAAGAAGATTCGGACTTCGAGAGCGATCCAAGGAAACGGCCGGTTTACACCGGCCGCTCGCCCCAGATTGGTGAGTTCGATACGCAACGAGCCGCTTAGCTCTCTTCGCCCGAGCGGAGCCAAGGGGTGATCGTCGGCGTGCTTGCGACGATTTCATTCTGCTTGAAGTACAGCGCGATCTCGCGGGCCGAAGCTTCCTGGCCGTCGGAGGCGTGAACCAAGTTCATTTGTCGGCTCGAGCTGAAGTCGCCGCGGATCGTGCCGGAGGCGGCCTTCAGGCCGTTTGTTGCGCCGAGCATGTCGCGGACGACCCGAATCACTTCCAAGCCTTCGAGCACCGCGGCCACGACCGGCCCGCCGGTGATGAACGCTTCCAAGGTCGGATACCAACCCTTGGCGACGTGCTCGGCGTAGTGTTGCTTCGCCAGGTCGGGCGTGATGTGCATCAGCTTCATCGCGACGACGTTCAGACCCTTATCTTCGAAACGGCTGAGGATCCGGCCGACGAGGCGTCGCTCCACACAGTCGGGCTTGAACAAGATGAGCGTACGTTCCATGGACCGAAATCTCCGGCGCTAAAGTCGAATAGATATATGAGTAATTAGGCGGCATTTTAGGGGCCGCCGCGATTTTGCTCAAGGCTAGGGAGCAGGCATTCGCCCTCAATTACCGACCGGTCGGTATCGGTCGCGCAATTGCGCCATGCTCATCAACTCTTTGATCTTAATGTTCCGAAATTCGAACTGCCCGCCGAGCGTCACTTCCGACTGCAACCCGATGTACCCTT
>JAIOPP010000082.1 GCA_021413845.1 Planctomycetia bacterium
AGCTCGTTGGGCTATCGACCCCCGGCACCCGAGGCCGTTCAAGCTTGGTCTTTTCGCTACGCTGCGCTCCGCGAAAAGACCAAGCTTGATTCTTGAAGAAACTAACGCAACACTTGGTATCACGCGTGGGGGCAGGTCAGTGCCGTCGCAAAAGTACGACGTCATTCACTACCTTCGCGAAACCTATCTCAAGCCGCACAATCCGTCGCAGTTTGTGCCGATCGACGACGCTTACCTTGCACGACTTCCCGTCGGCAACACGCGCGGACCCGAGCCGAGCAAGATCGAGCCGTGGAGCGCGATGGACTACGGTCCCAATCTAACGCACACCTACGAAGTGCCGGGTGCGGCCCCGAACTTGGCATATAAGGGAATCGCCGTGCGACTCGATCCCGGCTCCGGCGGCATTTCGCGCGGTCGACATTGGATGCTGTACGACGCAGACACGCTGCGCGTCGCCGCGGCTTGGAGCGCCGCCGGTCAGGAAAGCAACTTCATCGATTGGCGCGGCATTCAGTTGAACGGTGAGCACAACAGACATCCGCGTCTCGTCGGACCGATCGCGCTGGCCAACTCCTTCGGGCCAGGATGGGGAGATGCGACCGGCTCGTTTCGTGACGACCGTCGGGTCGAGGGACGCGATGGTCGACGCTATGGCCCGCTACCGCGCGACTGGGCCAAGTTTCGCGGGCTGTACCATCACGGGCAACAAGTCGTGCTGTCCTATAGCATAGGTTCGACCGGCGTGCTTGAGCTGCCGCGGGTGCTTAGCGCCGACGAATCGTCGCATGGCCCGATCTTTCTGCGCACGCTCAACATCGGGCCGCGCGACCGCGATCTGGTGCTCCAGATCGCCGAGCATCCGACGGCCGATGCGCAGCTCTCGGAGATCGCCGACACACAGGACACCGTGGTGCTGTTTGCGCCGTTGAAGTTAGAGCCGTCGAAGAGTTCATCATTCCAACCGCTACGAGCCGGCTTTTCCCCCGCGAGCACGTCGGCAACGTGGATCGCCGAAGAGGGACGATTGCGGCTCCGTATTCCAGTCGGAAAGGAGCCGCTTCGCTTCACGGTCTGGACGACCGCCGTCGCAAAAGAAAATCCGGCTGCGGTCGCGAAGTCGCAGCCGAGCGAATGGCTCGACGTCGTTCCCGAGTCGGATTTGGATTTGCAACCGCTGACGCAAGGGGGCCCGCCGCACTGGCCGCAGAAGCTGCAAGCCCAAGCCGCGATCGGCTCCGACGTCGGCCCGTTCGCTGTCGACGTGTTGACCGCACCGACGGCGAATCCCTGGTTGGCGCAAATGCGGTTCACCGGCCTCGACTTTTTCCCCGACGGCCGCATCGCCGTCTGCACCTGGGACGGCGACGTCTGGTCGGTCGAAGATTCACGTGATCTGTCGCGATCAACTCGCCGTGCTGCACGATCTCAACGGCGACGGTGAAACCGATTTTTACGAGTGCTTGAACAACGATCACCAAGTCACCGAGCATTTCCACGAATTCGCCATGGGACTACAGACGGACGCCGCCGGAAATTTCTATTATGCCAAGTCGGGACGACATGCGTTGCCGGCCGTCGTGCCGCATCACGGCACGTTATTGCGAGTCAGCCGCGATGGTTCGCAAACGGACATCTTGGCGAACGGATTTCGCGCTGCGAACGGCGTCTGCCTCAACCCGGACGGTTCGTTCGTAGTCACCGATCAAGAGGGATTTTGGAACCCGAAGAATCGCATCAACTGGGTTACGCTCGCACCGTCGGGCAAGCCGAAGTTCTACGGCAACATGTTCGGCTATACCGACGTGACCGACTCTTCCGACGCGGCGATGGAGCCGCCGCTCTGCTGGATCACCAACGCCTTCGACCGCTCACCGGCCGAGCTGCTGTGGGTCGAAAATAATCGCTGGGGGCCGCTCCAAGGGTCGCTGCTGAATCTCTCGTATGGCAACGGCAAAGTGTTTCTCGTTCCTCACGAGCGGGTTCGCGGCAAAATGCAAGGCGGGATGATCGCGTTGCCGATGCCGCCGTTTCCCACCGGCGTGATGCGCGGTCGATTTCATCCGACCGAGGGACAACTCTATTTGTGCGGCATGTTCGCTTGGGCCGGCAGCGCGACGCAGCCAGGAGGACTGTATCGACTGCGGGCGACGGGCCGGCCGATTCACTTACCCATCGGGTTGCAGGCGACGAAGTCGGGCATCAGCCTCAACTTCACCGAACCGCTCGATCCCAAGACCGTCGCGGCCGGCAAGGTGCGGATCAAAACTTGGTCTCTCAAACGAACGGCCCAATACGGCTCCAAGCACTTCGACGAAAAACCGCTCGACGTTCGCAGCGCCACGCTCTCGCCGGACCGCAAGACGGTGCTCCTCGACGTGCCGGGCATTCGCCCCACCTGGTGCATGGAAATTAAGTACGAGTTTGGATCCGCCGACGGAGTGCCCGTGCCGGGAGTCATCCACAACACGATTCATGAACTAGCAGACTAAAAGCCACGGCAACGAGATTCCAATGAAAATGTCGTATTCCGACTAGAGGACGGCAAATGGGATTCCCGACTGGAGTCGGAGAAAGCATTCGGCCGATGGCGGGACATCGCCGGCGTCCTCATGAGGCAAGCCGAAAATTCGGGCGAGGATGTCCGGCTGTGGGATGAGGAACACTGCCGCGAGCAGCATGAGAAGAAGTCAGATCTAACGACGAAGGAATCAATCAGATGAATGCATCAGCCAAGAGGCATGTGACGTGCTGTCTGATTGCCGGAGTGGCTTTCGTAAGCTTTCGCCGCCAAGATCCGGGAGACGGTCGATGTAACGGCTCCGAAAAGAATTAGATTATTCCAACGCACCAGCCATGCGATTCGCTCTCGAGACCGTATTGATGAAACAGCTCCTCGCGTCCTTAACCGTTTGTCTACTGACCTGTGCCGCGGCCGTCGCCGACGACCGCGTTTCGTTCAATCATGAAGTGCGTCCGATTTTGTCGGAGAATTGTTTTTACTGCCACGGCCCGGACGCGGCGCATCGCCAAGCCGATCTGCGACTTGATCTGCGAGACGACGCAATTGCAGCCAAGGCCTTTGTTCCGGGTAAGCCCGACGATAGCCGAATCATCGAACGCATTAGTTCCGCCGCCGATGAGCTCATGCCACCGCCGACATCGAACAAAAGCCTGACCGCGCGGGAAAAAGAAATTCTCCGCCGCTGGATCGCCGAAGGGGCCGAGTACGAGGGGCACTGGGCATTGGTCGCCCCTCAATCGCCGCCGATCCCTAAGGTCGAACCCCTTTTGATTTAAGCACTTACTCAAGCGGAGGACATGGGATTCGAACCCACAACCCATTGCTGGGCATCTGATTTCGAGTCAGACCGCTGGCCAGTTCGCTTATCCTCCGGAACCAGAACTCACAATGTTACAAACCTCGGGGGATGAAGACAAGCGAGGTTCGCCGCGACCGCGAACCTCTTGTTTTCCTCGTAATATTCGGCTTTCTCGGCGCTCAAGCAGCAGCGGCGGAAGCGTTTCACAGGCCCACGCCTCCGGCTTCCGTGGCTTGTCTCTTCCGCCGGCGACCTTTAGAACAGCGAATTCGCCTCTCGCCCAAGCTCCTTTTCCGACTAAGATCTCCCCGCGATCGCGTCGGGTTATCTTGCCGGTCGGCGGTTTCGATCGATCGTTTTCCGCGCCCATCGTAAAGTTGCTGCAAGAAGGTTCGTTCGTTCCGCTCACTTCGCTCATAGATCTCGGGAGCCCCGCCCATGTCGTTCGGTTCCGATCCGGTCGGTCCGTTGCGCGAGGCGCTTCGTCTGTCGCCCGACAACGTGCCGCTGCGCCGGCATCTCGCGGCCACGCTCCTGAGCCTGGGTCGGGGGGACGAAGCCGAGGCCGAATACAAGCAAGGCTTGCAGCGGAGCCCGAACGATCCTGCGCTTAAGCTCGGGCTGGCCGAAGTCTTTTATCATCAGAGCAAGAACACGCAATCGCTGGTCGTCGTAGAAGACTTGTTGAAAGCTCCGTCACCGGCCGCCGCCGTGCTGATCCTTCACGCCCGATTGTTGCTGCGTGCCGGCGAAGTGCAACGAGCCGTGCATCAATACCGCCAGGCCATCGACGAAGATCCTGCAGCGGCCGATGTCGGACTCGCTTCGCAGTTAGGAATCGACGCCGATCCGAAGGAAAGCGAAGTCGTCGAAGGGCGCGTGCGGCAATCGTGGGACGACGACGGCGGAGATGCCGAAGCCGATGCGCCGCTCGAACGACCGAAGATCGATTTCGCCGACGTCGGCGGCATGGACAAGCTGAAAGAAGAGATTCGCCTGAAGATCATCTTGCCGCTCGCGCATCCGGAGATGTTCAAAGCCTACGGCAAAGCGGTCGGCGGCGGCATCCTGATGTACGGACCTCCGGGCTGCGGCAAGACGCACCTCGCACGCGCCACGGCCGGCGAAGTGAAGGCCAACTTTCTCGCCGTCGGCATCAACGACGTCTTGGATATGTGGATCGGCTCGAGCGAGCATAAGCTGCACGAACTCTTCGAGCACGCTCGGCGCAATCGCCCCTGCGTGTTGTTCTTCGACGAAGTCGACGCTCTCGGCGCAAGCCGCACCGACATGCGACAAGCGGCCGGACGGCATTTGATCAATCAATTTCTTTCCGAGCTCGACGGCGTGCAATCGTCGAACGAAGGAGTCCTGATCCTGGCGGCGACCAACGCGCCCTGGCATCTCGACACGGCGTTTCGCCGGCCGGGGCGCTTCGATCGAATCTTGTTCGTTCCCCCGCCCGATGCGAAAGCCCGGGCCGAAGTGCTACGCATTCTTTGCACAGGCAAACCGACCGAAACGATCGACCACGAACACCTCGCCAAAAAGACCGAGGGGTTCTCCGGTGCCGATCTCAAGGCGGTGCTCGATATCGCGATCGAGCGCAAGTTGCGCGAGGCCCTTGCGAGCGGCACCATCAAACCGCTGACGACGAAAGACCTCGCAGCGGCCGCGAGCGAAGTGCGCGTCTCGACGAAAGAGTGGTTCGCCACGGCCCGCAATTACGCCCTGTATTCGAACGAAGGGGGCCTTTACGACGACATCCTCAAGTATCTGAAAATATGACGACGGCTCGACTACTGCGCGGGATGCATCTGCTGAACCTGGGCCGCACGGCCGAGGCCGAGCGCGAGTTTCGCGCTGCGCTCGCCGAAGACGCCGGCGATCCGCAGGCCCACGCCTTGCTCGCGCGCTGCTTGTTGGAACGCAAAGAATACGACGAAGCGACGCGCGAAGCCGAGACCGCCGTGGGGCTCGCGCCCGATGCCGCCGACGTTCACTTCGCGCTCGCTCAAGTTTGGCGTGAGCGGCAATATCCGGATCGGGCCGCGCGCTCGGCCGACGAAGCGATTCGGCTCGATCCCGAGAATGCCGACTATTACGCCTTTCGCGCCTTGCTCTATTTCGAGGCCGGTCGTTGGAACGAAGCTCTCACGGCCGCCGAGACGGGCCTGCGCTGCAACTCGGAGCATGTCGCTTGCAACAACTTCCGCGCGATGGCGCTCGTGAAGCTCGGCCGACGAAGCGAAGCGGGACAAACGATCGATGCCGCCTTGGCGCGCGATCCCGAAGATGCGTTCAGCCATGCGAACAAAGGCTGGGCGTTGCTCGAAGCACGCAAGCCCCAAGAAGCGATGCTGCATTTTCGCGAAGCGCTCCGACTCGATCCGACGATGGAATATGCGCGCGTCGGCATCGTCGAAGCGTTGAAGGCACGCAATCCGATCTATGCGTTGTTTCTGCGCTACATGCTCTGGATGTTGAAGCTGCCGTCGCAAACGCAGTGGGCCATCGTGATCGGCGGTTACTTCGGTCAGAAATTTCTCGGTAATCTTGCCGACAATAATCCGGCGCTTGCGCCGGTGCTCTACGTCATCATTATCGCGTATATCGTCTTCGCGATTTTCACTTGGCTCGCTCGGCCGGTGTTCAATCTTTTGCTGCGGCTGCATCCCTTCGGTCGGCTCGCGCTATCGACCGAAGAGATTCGCGAGACGAATTGGATCGGCGGCTACTTCCTTGCCGCGATCCTCTGCTTCGGGCTTTCCTTCATTCCGGACTGGTGGGTAATTCTCCGGCTGCCATCGCTGTGGATCGCACTCTCGACGATGCCGTTGTTCCTCGTGTTTCGCTGTGCCGAAGGCTGGCCGAGAACGACGATGATCTGCGTCGTCGCCGCGCTCGGGATCCTGACCATCATGTGGCCGGCCGCGATCTATACGGCCGAGTTCGATACGGCCGAGCAACTCGCGTCCGTATTCTGGATGATCTTCATCGGCTCGATCTGGGGCGGACAATTGATCGCCGGAGCCCGAGTTCGACGCTAACGCCGCACTTCGCCGAGCCGCCGAAATCGTACCGGTCGCCTCGGCCGGATAGCGGCGGCCTGCGTAGAATACATCGGGCCTTTCCGTTCGACGCATCCCAGCAAGGCACGCGCATCATGGCAACGCTGCAATTCGGCGGTGAAGAACGCTTCGTCGCCCCACCGACGAAAGTTTACGCGCTCCTGACCGATCTCGACGGCCTTGCGGCCAGCATCCCGGACTTGGTGTCGGCCGAACGTGTCGACGAGCGAACGTTGCAATGCACGGTTCGGCCCGGCTTCTCGTTCTTACGGGGCACGATGAAGCTGCGGATCACGCTCGACGATCTCGCGCCGCCGAGCGCGGCGACGCTCAAGATCGACGCACAAGGAATCGGCGTCGCGATGAAAGTCGTTTCGCAGATGCAGATCGATGCCGACGGCACGGGGACGAAGATCGTTTGGCGAGCCGAAGTGCCGGAAATGAAAGGGCTCGTCGCGACGGTGAGCCCGGGCCTCGTCAAAGCGGCGGCGGATCAAGTGATCCGCCACGGCTGGCGACAGATGCACGAGAAACTCGGCGAGGTTTGAAGGCGTTGCCGAGGTTTATACAAGCGTCGGCGCACGATGGTTACGGAACGTGGAACGTGTCTACTACTTTAGGAAAATGCGGCGAACTCTTTGCCCAGCAGGGCTGCGGCGATTTTGAGTTGCATGATCTCGTCGGTTCCTTCATAGATGCGGCAGACGCGAACGTCTTGCAGGTGTCTGCCGACGCGATACAACTCGCTCCACCCTCGGCCGCCGAAGATTTGCACGGCCCGATCGGCCGCATCCCACGCGGCATTGGAAGCGAAGAACTTCGCTTCGGCCACGCGTAGGTCCGCTTCGGAGTGTAATGCTTTGTCGTTGGGGTTTTCGTCGCTCGCTTGTTTCGCCAGCGCCGCGCGCTCGACGAGAGCATCGCTCGCCGCCCGCGCCATTTCGATGTGCGCGACGTGCGCTTGCACGAGTTGATGCTTGCCGATCGGCTTGCCGTGTTGGCTGCGCTCATGGCACCAGCGCAGCGATTCGTCCAAGCAATCTTCGATCACGCCGACGCATCCCGCGGCAACGCTCAAGCGTCCGGAGATCAGCGTTCCCATCGCCACGCGAAAGCCTTCTCCTTCTTCTCCGAGCAAGTTGCCGACCTGCACCGGATGGTCGTTCATCTGAAACATGCCGGTGTTCGCCGTGAACATGCCGAGCTTGGCCGGCATGTCTTCGCGCTCGAAGGTCTCGCCGGCCGTGTCGACGATGAAGGCGCTCATGCGCCGCTCGCGCCCTTCCTTATCGGCCGGATAGGCGAACGCCACGACCGCATCGGCGATCGCGCCGTTCGAGATCAAATACTTCACGCCGTTTAGAAGGAATCGGTCGCCGTCGCGACGATACGTCGTCGTCAGTTCCAAAGGGTTCGAGCCGGCGTCGGGCTCCGTCAGCCCGAACGCAAGAATACATTTTCCTTGCACCGAGGCAGGGAGGTAGCGCTGCTTCTGCTCCTCGTTGCCGAACTTCATGATCGGATACTGGCCGATCGAAGTATGCCCGGAGAAGAACGTTCGGACGCCGGTCCCTTCGCGTCCGAGCCGAGCAAGACACTTTGCATAGGTCGGCGCATCGGCACCCCGACCGCCGTACTTCGTCGGCACCGGAATGCCGAGAATCTGAAAGCGATGGGCCAGCGGAACGGTTTGAGCGTTAAAACGATGCTCGACGTAACAGAGTTCTTCGGCCGGTCGAAGCTCACGGCAGAAAGAGTCGACATCGGCCAGGACTTGGCTTTGCGAGGCGTGCGGCATAAGGTTTCTCCATCTACCTTAATTGTACGCCTCATCGCTCGCAGGCACGCTACAAGTCCGTTACGAATTCGGGGAAGTCGTTGCCGGCACTTCGGTTGCGCGTCCGAAACGCGAATCCGACATCCGACCCGCCACGGTAATTTCGCCTCTTCAAACACGTAGCTAGCGGAAGCGCAGACAAGAAACTTGACATGGCCCGGAATCGCCTGCTAGTCTAAAATGTAAATCGTTAGTAGCATTAGAGTTAGTCGGGATAGCGTCAGGAAACGTCCGCTCGTTTCGAGAACTTCGCTCGTCGTCGCGCTAGCGCGTCGCGAAGTATGTTTGGTTGGTGATCGCGCCGTGCACTTCATCGCCGCGGCCCGATCGTTCGTGCATGCCCCACATCTATCTGTTCAGGATCGTCCTCATGCCGGTATCGCCGCGCCGCTGTTTTTCCTTTGCTCGCGAACATTGCCTTGCGATGGCGGTAGGTTTTGCGCTCGTGGTCGTTTCGGTCTCGGGTCCGTTCGTTGAAGTCGCCGCAGCGCAAGAAGCGGCCGTCGACGCAGCACCGAAGATCATGACGCAAGGGGTGAAGGCCGACGGCTCGACCCCCGCCGACGTGACGAAGTTGATGGAGAATCCCAAGCTTGCCACGCAATTGCGTGCGCTTGTCATCCCGATCTTGAATCAAGGGAAAGCGGCGAGTCAGCAAGAAACCGATAACGTCGATACTTGGACGATCTATCGCATCTCCGAATTAACCTGGCCGCCCAAAGACGCCAAGGACACTCCCGAACAGCGGCGCATGCTCCTCAAATCGCGCGAGCTATTAAAGCTCTCGGGCACTGCACCTCTCCCGGATCTACACGACCGCATCAACGCTACGTTGCTGGCGAACCTTCCGGCGATGATTGCCGACAAAGAGTATTCTCTGGGCGTCCGCTACAACGCGATGCTGCTGCTCGGGCAGCTCGATCGCATCGAGCCGGACGGCGTCACGCAACGGGCCGCCGCACCGCTCGATGCCGCGGAACCGATTCTGATCGGCGCTTCGCAAAGCACGCAACTGCCCGAAGTGTTGCGTGTGGGAGCGTTCATCGGCTTGGCACGCCACACGGAACTGCAACTCGGCGGCGCCAATCGTCCGGCCATTGCGGCCGAGGCGCTGAAATACCTCACCGCCACGGCCTTACCTGCCGGAATCTCGCAAAACGGCCTGCATTGGCTCCGAAAGCTCTCGATGCAGATCGTGATGGGCCTGTCGACGAAAGGGAGCGACGTCAATCGACCGGAATTCGTGAAAGCTCTGCAAGCGATTTTGGCGGATGAAAAGCAACCGCTGTTCTTGCGCCGCGATGCCGCCTTGGCGATCGGGCACATGGACCCGAACACGATTGCCGCCGGGGCGAAGCCGGAAGATGTCGTGAAGGCGCTGACCAACCTGACGCTGGCGATCACGAAAGCCGGCTCGCCGCGCGAGAACCCGGAAGCGATCGCCGATCTCACGAAACCGGAAGACGTGTTGCAAACGCCGACCGAAGAGAACAAGAAGGCCTTCGCCGACGCGGTCGCCTACTACTTGAACTGCATCGCGACCGGTCTCGGCGGCCGCAACGAAGCGCGCGGCTTGTTGAAGATCGCCACCGGCGAAACCAAAACGCAAGCGACGACGCTTCTCAACACCTATGTCAACCCGATGGTCACGGCGCTGGGACGATCGAATGCGACCCCAGAGAAACTCGTGAACGATCTCGTAGCGCAGCATACGAAGTTGTCGACGTGGGCCGGACAAAACAAGTTGGCCGCGCCGCCGCCGAATGCCGTGGATCTCAATCAACCGCCCGGTGGCCGAACGACTTCGGTCACGCCGCGGTAGAAGTTGGTCGGAAGCTCTGTCATGATCAGTGGTGGGCAAGCACGGTACTAGGATGGTGCCGCAGATTCGCTCGAGTCGGTTCGTCGTGTCGCACGCGTGCAAAAGGAGTTGCGCCGGTGCCAATGCTTTCGAGATTATCGTCTTCGCGACCATGGCATTCGCCCGCTTGCGATGCGCCGCGCAATCGCCGAGTCGAAAGCTCCCGCGCGGTTTTATTCCCGCACTGTTTATTCTCGCTCTGGGCAGGGAGCGTGCTTGCTCTCTGTTCGCTCTCCGGTTGCGGCTGGTTGCAGAGGCCGGTCGAGATCGTCGCCGATCGCTTCGGCCCGAAGCCGGAAGTCGCCCAGGCCGAAATGGGAACGACTCCCGCCGATGCGGAGCTGTTGGGAAAGAGCGAATGGGTGCTCGCGGCCCCCGATCCGCGGCGGCTGCAAGATCCCACGTTGCCGCGCTACGTGAATCCCGTGCTCGAGCCGATCTTCAACCAACCCGGCCCCGCACGGCTGAACCTGCTGCCGACGCTCGAGCATCCCGAAGCCGTGGTCCGTGCCAACTCCGCGATCGGCCTGGGGCGATGGGGCGACGGCCGAGCGCTAAAGCCGCTCGTCGAAACGGTCGAGAAAATCGAACTGAAGCTGCCGCAGCGCGAGGCCGCGGCCGAGACGCTCGGCTGGCTCACGAAGCCTTCTCCGGTGCCGACGCTGCGCAACCTTCTCGATCGCTTCGGCCGTTGCGATCCGTCGAACATCGCGAACTACTCGCCGGAGCTGCATGCCGCGTTGATCCGCGCGCTGGGGCGGCATGTCGATGCCGCGACCGATCCGCGGTTCGACGAAGCGGTTCGCGCGCCAAGCCTGGGCGCGCGGCAAGAAGCGCTCGCCGCGTGGTCGCGAACCTCGCAGGCCGAGTTGTCGCCCGGCGTCGTCGACTTGCGCGCCGATCCCAATCCGCAAGTTCGCGCCGCGGCGATCGGCATGCTGCTCGCCAAGCGTCATCCCCGCGCGCTCGAGTTCGCGCGCAACGCGATCCAAGACTTCGATTCCGACGTACGCCTCGCGGCGGTCGTCGGCCTCGGGCACCACGGCGGTCCCGACGCCGTGCTGGCGCTCGAACGCGTGTTGCTGCACGAAGGGGAAGTGCTCCGCGCCGAAGCGGTCTTCGCGCTGAACGATCTCGGCGCCTACGACAAAGTATTCGGAGCTGCCGGCGATAAGGCGTGGCGCGTGCGGCGCAGCGTCGCTCACTGTCTGACGAAACATCCGGACGCTCAAGGAATGGCGCTGGCCCGTCGCTACTTGGCCGACGATAGCGGCGAAGTTCGCAAGGCCGCGGTCGGCGCCATGGAGCCGTGGCCGTCGACGCTCGCCGGGCCCGTCTTGCTCTCGGCGATGCGCGAGCCGACGTATGAAACTCGTCGACTCGCCGGCGAACAACTCGCGAGGCGCTGGCCGCGCGCTCAAGGCTTTACGCCGGATCTGCCGGCCGACCGGCGCGAGGCGTTCGTCCTCGAATTAGAAGACGCTTGGGACGTCGAGTTCGGCGTCACGAATCACGCCGCGCTCCTCACCGCCTCTCAAGGCCCGGCTCCGTCGATGGCATTGGCGCTCACGCCGCAACGGCTCGACCAATTGCAACGTGCGGTGGAAGAACTCAACCGCGCGGCGGGCTCCGCTTCCGGCGGCTCTTCGTCGAGGGCCTTAGCGACGTTGGAAACATTCGGCACCGACTTGGTCGATGCGCTGGAGCGGCTGCTGCTCGAGCGCGAAGTGTTGATTCCGGACGCCGTCTATCGCCAGGTGCTGCCTACGAAGGGTCCGGCGTTCGCGGCCGTCGATGCGCTGGCAACGCCCGAAATCAACGACCGACGACAAGCGGCGGATCGCCTCGCAGCCTTAGCCGAAGAGAATCCGCTCCGGCCGCTGATCGTCGCGCGCATCGCGCAGCTCGGCCGGCAAGAGCCCGACGGCTTGGTGTCGCGCGGTCTGTTCGCAGCCGTTGCTGCCGACGTGAGCGGGCAATCGAGCGAACTCGCGCTGGCCGGCATGTCGCATCTTTCACCCGAGGTGCGCCGGATGGCGTGCGAACATTTCGGCAAACACCCCGACGCCCGCTATGCCGCGCCGCTGCTCGCCGCGCTCTCCGATCCGCATGTCGGCGTCGTCCTCTCGGCCGTGAAGGCGTTGGGGCATCCCGGGCTCGTCGTCGATCCCGCGCCGGTCGAGCGGCTGCTGACTTCGCGCGATACCAACCTACGCTTCGAGAGTGCTCGCACGTTGTACGTCAACCACACGACCGGCGGCGCAGCGGCCTTCGAGCGACTGGCACACGATGCCGACCCGGAGCTGCGCCGGCGTTCGGCATCGTTCATGGGCGAATCCGGCGACCGAGTCTTTCTGCCGACGCTCATCTCGCTACTCGAAGACGGCTCGCTCGGCGTTCGCAAAACGACGGTCGACGCCTTGGTCGCACTCGTAGGCACCGACGTTACGCGACGCCCCGACGAACCGCTGCCGGCTCTCTCGGAACGAGCGATCCGTTGGCGCGCTTGGTACGAGCAGCAACGGGCCCGCGAGCCTGGGCCGCTCGAAAAAGGGGGGACGGTCATTCGCTGACCTTTCGGTAAGGTCGAGCGGGGCCGCTTGGCAATTGCCGCGAGCGGCAACCTCTTACAGGCTTAGGCTTTGTAAGGTTTCCGTGAAAGGCTGCGGGTTCACGGTAACACCCATTTGACGACCCTCGACCGCTCCCCTAAACTCGACAGGTTCGTGGCCGTAGCGACGGCGGGCCGGAGCGCCGGCAGCCTCGCCGACGGCGCACCTCGAGCACGATTTCGCCCCCTAGCGAACACGTTGCCCATCGCGGCCGACATCCCGCCGATTGCCGGCGGGGCAGGGGAGAGCCGAAGGGTTAGTGGTATGTCGTGCGGGTTGATGAACGCGCGGTTGATGAATAAGAGCAGCCTACTTACGGGAAACTATAGGATCCATCATGTCGATTGAAGAAACGTCGTCCGCCGTCACCTCCGACGAAACCTCGCCGACCGTCGCGCCCAACTCCGCGGTGCCGCACGAAGTCGCCGCCGCCATGGGGATCGAGCACCTGGCGATCAACACGATCCGCACCCTTTCGATGGACGCCGTTCAGGCCGCCAATAGCGGCCACCCGGGCACGCCGATGGCGCTCGCTCCGGTTGCTTACACCGTCTGGCAACAGTTCCTCCGCTACGACCCGGCCGATCCGACGTGGGCCGCGCGCGATCGCTTCGTGCTCTCGTGCGGACACGCCTCGATGCTGCTCTACAGCTTATTGCATCTCGCCGAAGTGAAGCAGTGCGACCACTACGGCGATGTGATCGACGAGCCAGCCGTGCCGATCGAGCACATCAAGAAGTTCCGTCAATTGCATAGCCGTTGCCCGGGCCATCCGGAGTTCGGCGAGACGGGCGGTGTCGAAACGACGACCGGGCCGCTCGGGCAAGGTTGCGGCAACAGCGTCGGCATGGCGATTGCGCAGAAGTGGCTCGCCGCGCGCTACAACAAGCCCGGCTTCGAGCTATTCAACGGCAAAACGTACGTCATCTGCAGCGACGGCGACTTAATGGAAGGGGTCGCCAGCGAAGCGGCTTCGATCGCCGGACACCTTAAGCTCTCGAACCTCGTCTGGTTGTACGACGACAACAAGATCACGATCGAAGGGGACACGAGCCTCGCCTTCACCGAGAACGTCGGCCTGCGCTTCAAGGGCTACGGTTGGAACGTGCTGCATGTGGAGGACGCCAACGAAGTCGCCGCAATCCAGAAGACGCTCAAGCGTTTCAACCAGACGAAGACCGGCCCGACGCTGATCATCGTGAAGAGCCGCATCGGCTACGGTTCGCCGAATAAGGCCGGCTCGCACAAGGCCCACGGTGAACCTCTCGGTGCCGACGAAATCAAGCTCACCAAAGCGTTCTACGAATGGACGCAGCCCGATTTCGCCGTGCCGCCGGAAGTGTACGAACACTTCCGCGAAGGAGTCGGCGCGCGAGGCGCGAAGCTGCACAAAGCTTGGAAGAGCAAGTTCAAGAAATACGCGAAAGAGTTTCCGAAAGAAGCCGATGAGCTCACGAAGATGCATCAACACGAGCTTCCGGCCGACTGGGAAGCGGCCCTGCCGACCTTCCCGGCCGATGCCAAGGGAATGGCGAGCCGTGCGTCGTCGGGTAAGGTGCTCAATGCCGTCGCCGCGAGGATTCCCTGGTTGATCGGCGGCTCGGCCGACTTGGCTCCTTCGACTCTCACGTTCCTCAACGCGGAAGGTTCCGGCGAGTTCGAGCCCGAAAGTTACGGCGGCCGCAACTTCCATTGGGGCATTCGCGAACACGGCATGGCCGCGGCGCTCAACGGCATGTCCCTCTCCGGGGTTCGGGCCTATGGGGCGACGTTCTTCGTCTTCACCGACTACATGCGCCCGTCGATGCGGCTCAGCGCGATCATGAAACAGCCGGTGCTTTACATCCTTACGCACGACTCGATCGGCCTCGGCGAAGACGGCCCGACGCATCAAGCGGTCGAGCATCTGGCTTCGCTGCGCGCGATGCCGGGCATGGTCGTGATCCGGCCGGGAGACGCCAACGAAGTCGCCGAAGCCTATCGCTCGGCGATGAAGTTGAAAGATAAGCCGGTCGCGCTCGTCCTCTCGCGGCAGAACCTGCCGACCTTGGATCGGGCGAAGTACGCAGCCGCTTCCGGTGCGGCCCGCGGCGGCTATGTGCTCGCCGGCGGCGACGCGAAGCCGCAAGTGATTCTCATGGCGACCGGTAGCGAATTGCAATTCGTCGTCGCAGCTTACGAAACGTTGACGGCCAAGGGGATCAAGGCCCGCGTCGTCAGCATTCCGTCGTGGGAGATCTTCGACGAGCAAGACGCGGTGTATCGCGAGAGCGTCTTGCCGTCCGACGTGACGGCCCGCGTGGCTTGCGAAGCAGGAGTCGAGATGGGCTGGAATCGTTACCTCGGCGAGAAGGGCAAATTCGTCGGCATGAGCAGCTTCGGCGCCAGCGCTCCGGCCCCGCAACTGTATAAGCAGTTCGCCATCACGCCGGAGCATGTCGTCGAGGAAGCACTCCAGCTGATCGGCGGCTAAGGCGATGGCCGCGAAGAAACGCCGCAAGCGGAAGTTGCATCAGCCGTCGGTCGCCGAAGAGGCGAGCTACGTTTGCGACGCTTGCGGCGAGGAGATCGTGGTGCCGGTCGACATCTCGGCCGGCGAGAGCCAGGAGTATGTCGAAGACTGCCCGGTCTGCTGCCGCCCGAACGTCATTCACGTCGAGTTCCACGACGACGGGGAAGTGCGCGTGTGGGGCGAAGCGGAATAGTCCTTGCATCACGGCATCATGTTGCGATAGCACGATGCTGCTACCACTGAAACTCATCTTGCAGGACTTGGGTAACCGAAATATCTCTTAGATCGTGCGGTCATCGAATCCGAGAATAAGCGTATGAGTACAGTTCCAGATCGTGATAAGCCCGACCTGAAAGCCGTTTTCGACGCTGTTGCCGAAGGTAAGAAGCCGGATCCTGAATTGGTGAAACGGATTCGCGAGCGGTCGGCGGCGCGTCGTCGAAAGTTCGACTACGAGATCTCTCTCGAACTATTACGCGCTGCTCGCGAAGAATGAAGTACGTGCTCGATGCTTCGGTGGCTCTGAAGTGGGTGCTCGACGAGCCCCACGTCGAACGAGCATTGCTGCTCCGCGAAGAATATGAAATCCACCGGTCGATCGAATTGATCGCTCCGGATATTTTCTCCATCGAGATCGCTCACGTGCTCTCGAAAGGGTACCGGCAGGGCAAGTTCTCCGCAGACGAGGCGGACGACTATTTGGCCGATCTGACGACAAGCGCTCCGGTGCTAATGTCGTCGCAAACTTTGCTGCCGCGAGCGTTCCGGATTTCTCAGGAAACGCGAACCGGCATCTATGATGCGCTCTATCTCGCGTTGGGAGAAGCGGAACGAGTGCAAGTCGTGACTGCCGACGAACGGATGGCAAAACTCCCGTTCGACGTCGTGTTCATCGATGACTTTCCGCTTTCGGGCACGGACCCACGGCGCATCCCGAGATAGGAGTGCGTCACATCTGCGCAATCGATCGCTACTGCGACAACTTCGCCAGCAACTCTTTTAGCGTGGCGAGGCTCACCGGCTTCACCAAGTGGTGATCGAAGCCCGAGCGGCGCGACATTTCCAGATCTTCTTCTTGCCCGTAGCCGGTCATCGCGATGAGCCGGGTCGCCGCGTTCTCGGGATGTTGCCTGAGGCGCTGCGCCACTTGATATCCATCGAGCCCCGGCAGGCCGATGTCGAGCAATAGGGCGTCGGGCTTCCGCACGTCGACGGCTCGCAAAGCCGCCGGGCCGTCGTGAACGATTTCGACCGCATGCCCGAGCTTGCGCAACAACATGCCGAGCGTGAGCGCGGTGTCGACGTTATCTTCGGCCAGTAACAGCTGCAAGCCTTTGCGCGGCTCCGGAACGGCTGCCTGAGGTGCCGGCGGAAGCACGACCGCCGTTTCGGCGACGACCGGCAAGCGTACGATGAACTCGCTACCGTGCCCGACCCCTTCGCTGCGGGCTTCGACCTTGCCGCCGTGCATCTCGACGAGTCGCTTGACCAACGTGAGCCCGATGCCGAGCCCACCTTGCGCGCGCTCCAACGAGTTGTCGGCCTGGATGAAGAGATCGAAAATGCGCGGCAGCATTTCCGACATGATACCGGTCCCCGTATCGCGAATGCTCACGATCGCTTCGTTTCCTTGGCGCTCGACGGCCAGCGTAATCTTCCCTCCCGGTTCCGTGTACTTAACGGCGTTGTTCAGCAAATTGCAAAAGACTTGTTCCAGTCGACTCCCGTCGGCCTCGAGCCAAATCGCGGCCGTCGACATGGCGATGGAGAACGCGTGACGCCGTTCTTCGAACTTCGGCGCAATCGTTTCAGCGGCTCGCTCGACGACGTCCTGCAACCGTACGCGGCCGATGCGGAGTTGGATCTTGCCGGCGCTCATGCGCGAGGCGTCGGAGAGATCGCTCACCATCCGTTCGAGCCCGTCGACTTGGCGCTCGATGATCTGCACGGTCTCGGGAGGGTTGCCGCCGTGCTCGAGCTTGATCAACTGCACGGCATTCGCGATCGCCGCGAGCGGGTTGCGCAACTCGTGCGCGAGCATCGCGAGAAATTCATCTTTGCGTTGGTTCTGTTCGGCCATCCGTTCTTCGGTTCGCTTGCGCTCAGTGATGTCGCGGAGCACTTTCGCGAAGCCGCGGAGCTTGCCGGCGTCGTCCCAGAGCGGAGTGACTACGCCGCTCGCCCAGAAGCGGGAACCATCTTTGCGCACATGCCAGCGCTCGTCTTCGGCCCGGCCTTTCTCCTTGGCGGTCGCGAGCTCGAACTCCGGCTGCTCGGAAGCGGAATCGTTCGGCGTGAAGATTTGGCAAAAGTTGTGGCCGAGGATCTCTTCTTCCTTGTAACCCAAGATGCGCTCGGCACCGAGATTCCAAGTGATGATCTTGCCGGTCTCGTCGAGCATGAAAATGGCGAAATCCTGGACCGTGTCCATGAGGATCTGCCAGCGTTCTTGATCCGACCATTGCTCGGCGTTGCCCGGCCTCGTACCCATGTTGCCTCGAAGCGAAAAGAGTAGCTCGACAAATCGATTTTCGATTATAGATGAATGGGGTACGGAGCAAGAGGCGCAGCCCCGATCGCCGATGATTTGCGGGGAATTCCTTTCGCTTTCGTGTTTCGCACCCCGACCGACGGACAGTTGCTTGGCAGTAAATAGGCTACGTGCCGCCACCTTCGGGCAGCACGCGACGTTCTTCGAACGCCTCGGGAGCGACTCTTGCGAAACGAACGCTCGGCGACGACGATAACGGTTCTTCTGCGCCTGTCCGTAAGGAGTTTCCCGATGCCTCGCCGTCGAACCGTCGCCCCGCTGCATGGGGTTGCCGCATTGTCCCTCTTGCTCTGCGCGTTCGCCTGCGCACCGCCGGCTCTTACCATCGCCGACGAATTCCCAAAACCTTACGACAGCGAAACCGATCTCTCGGCCCCGCACATGGACCCCGCCGAGGCTGCGAAGAAGTTTCGCGTGCCCGAGGGGTTTCGCGTCGACGTCTTCGCGGCCGAGCCCGAAGTGATGAACCCGATCGCCACGGCTTGGGACACACGCGGCCGGCTTTGGGTCGCAGAGAATTTCACGTACGCGGAACGTCCGAAACGCTTCGCCGCCGACCTGCGCGACCGGATTCTGATTCTCCCGGATGCCGACGGCAACGGAAAGCCCGATGAGCGCCGCGTGTTTCTCGACAACGTCGAACATCTGACGAGTATCGAAGTCGGTCTCGGGGGCGTATGGCTCATGTGTCCGCCGCAGTTGCTCTTCGTTCCCGATGCCGATGGCGACGACAAACCGGACGGCCCGCCGGTTCCCGTGCTTGAAGGGTTCACGGTACCGCCGGAGAACTTTCACAACTTCGCCAACGGCCTGCGCTGGGGGCCCGATGGTTGGCTGTACGGCCGCGTCGGCGCAAGCGCGCCGGGAATCATACGACGTGCCGACGCTCCGGATGAGTATGCCGTACCGATTCGCGGCGGGATGTGGCGCTACCATCCGCAAACGAAGCAGTTCGACGCCCTCTGCCACGGGACGACGAACCCCTGGGGACACGATTGGGACAAGCATGGCGAGACGTTTTTTATCAATACCGTGAACGGCCATCTCTGGCACATGATTCCCGGCGCGCATTTTCGCCGGCCACACACGATCCACGGGAGTTCGCTCGTTTACGAACCGATGGAGATGCACGCCGACCATTGGCATTGGGACATCGGCAAAGATTGGACCGATTCGCGCAAGCAGGGGGGCGTTCACGATCAACTCGGCGGCGGCCACGCACACGTCGGCATGACGATCTACGGCGGCCTGCAATGGCCCGAGAAGTATCGGGGCGAGCTCTTCACGCTCAACCAACATGGTCGGCGAATGAATGTCGAACGTTTGGAGCGCCACGGCTCGGGCTACGTCGGCAAGCATGAGCCCGACATGCTATTCGCGAGCGATGCTTGGTTCCGCGGTGTCGAAGTAACGTACGGTCCCGACGGCGGCGTGTATCTCATCGATTGGAACGACACCGGCGAATGCCATGAGAACACCGGGGTCCATCGCAACTCAGGGCGAATCTTTAAGGTGACGTATGGAAACCCGAAGCCGGTGCCGGCGCCGGATTTGAAGAAGCTCGACGGAGCGGCACTATGGTCGATCGCCAAAGATTCGCCGAACGAGTGGCTGGCGAGGCAAGCGACCCGAGAATTCGCCAACCGTGCGGCGCGCGATCGGAAGTCGGTGACTCAGATCTTCGACGACGCTTTTACTTCGCAAAGCCTGCGCGGACTTTGGCTCGGTGAATTCCTCCTGCCTACAGACGGTGCGGTCAACCTCGACCTGCTCAAGCATTCCGACGAACACATGCGCACCTGGTCTGTCCGATTGTTGGTCGACAAACTGCCGCTCGACACGCCGACCGCGAAGGTGCGCAGCACTAAGCCGCTGGAGCCGACCGCTTACGCCGCGATCGTGCGCCTTGCGAAGGAAGACAAGTCGGGGCTCGTCCGCTTGGCCTGCGCTTCGGCGCTGCAGCGATTGCCGGTCGAGCAGCGGGTTGCCCTTGCCGATGCGTTGTTGTCGCACGCCGAGGATGCCGACGACGCGAACCTACCGCCGCTCGTTTGGTACGGCTTGATTCCGATCGCCGAAGCTTCGCCGGAGAAGCTTGCGACCACGGCTGCGGAAGGGAAGATTCCGCGCGTGCGTCAATGGATCGCGCGACGCTCGACGGAAGTTCTCGCGAAGAATCCGGCGGCGATCGCAGCCTTGCTCGCGGCGACGAAAGAGAAGCCGGCGGAAGTGCGATACGACGTCGTTCGCGGAGTTCTGCAAGGGCTCGCCGGGCATCGCAAAGCGAAAGCACCCGCGGATTGGAACGCCTACGCCTCGGCGATGACCGCGGCTCCAGCCGACGTGCAGGAAGCGCTCCGGACGATCGGCGTGGTCTTCGGCGACGGCCGCGCGCTCGACGAAGTTCGGCGACTGGCGCTCGACGGCAAGGCCGGCATCGAGCAACGTCGTGCGGCATTGGAATCGTTGATCGAGGCCAAGCCCGACGACTTGCGCCAAGTCTGCGAGTCGCTCTTGAAAGTTCGTTTTCTTAACACGACGGCTTTGGCCGGGCTCACCCGCTTCGACGACCCGACGATCGGCAAGCAACTCGCCGCGAACTATCGGTCGTTCCATGTCTCGGAGCGTTCGGCGGTCGTCGAGGCCTTGGTGTCGCGGCCGAGTTTCGCCGGGTATCTCTTAGAGCAAGTCGCCTCGGGCACGATCCCGCGCAATGAGCTAAGCCCGTTCCAGGCCCGACAAATTCGAGGCTTCAACGACCCCAAACTGTCGAAGCAACTCTCCGACGTTTGGGGCGAGTTGCGCGACTCACCCGACGACAAACGTCAACTCATTGCGAAACTGAAAACCGAACTCACGCCCGTCACTCTCGCTTCGGCCGAGGTGAGCGCAGGCCGCGCGTTGTTCGTGAAGAGCTGCGCTTCTTGCCACCGGCTGTTCGGCTCCGGCGGGCAGATCGGGCCCGACCTCACCGGCGCGAATCGGAAGAATCTCGATTATCTACTGGAAAACATCGTCGATCCGAGCGCCGTCGTGAATAAAGACTTCTTGATGACGATGTTCACGCTCAACGACGGCCGTGTCGTGAGCGGCATCGTGACGAGCGAGAACGAAGAAACTCTAGTCGTGCAATCGGCGCAAGCGAAGCTGACGTTGCTCAAGAGCGATATCGACGAGCGGGCTTTGTCGAAACAGTCGCTCATGCCGGAAGGAGCGCTGCAGCCTTTGAGTGCGGTGCAGATTCGCAACCTCCTGGCTTATCTGATGAGCGAAGTCCAAGCTCCGCTGCCGCCGGAAGCCGGCGCTGCGCCGACAACGACATCGACCTCCGCGATCGAAGGAACGCCCGGGAACAAAGCCGCCGGCGCTAAATAACCGGCGCTAAGTGATCGGCCGGCTTTTACGCAGATTGACCGGCAAAGCGATAACCGACGCCGCGAATGGTTTGCAGCACGGAACCGGCCGAGCGAATCTTTCGGCGCAGATTGAACATCTGCACGTCGATCGAACGGTCGTCGACCGGATAGTCGGCCCCTTTATATGCGAGCACGATCTGGCGCCGCGAGAACACGACACCCGGCCGCTGCGCCAAGACGTAGAGCAAATCGAACTCGCTCTTGGTGAGTCCGATGAGCGAACCTTCGACCCACACTTCGCGCCGAGCCGGATCGATGGAAAGCTCGCGAAACTCCAAGCTCGTCAGCCCGCGCGCATCCCGCGAGTCTTCGGCATGTCGCTTCTCGACGGCCAGCGCCGTGAAAGAGCCGCCGAAGCCGCATTGATTGCGCAGTAGCGTATAAATTTCGCGGACTGCGGGAAGCGCGGCCTCGGGTATCGTGCGGCTCCAGCCGATCGCCGGCATCGATACGGACCCGCGCTCCATGGCAGCCGTCAGCGCTGCGTCGGTGTTGGGTGCGGTGTTGACGAGGATGATGATCGGTTGTTCGACGATCGGTAACGAACCGTGATCGGTCGCCGGTTGGGTCGCGCGATGGTTCGAGAACGGTACGGCACAAGGAACAGGCGGAAAATCTTCGGCTCGCTTCAATCGAAAACTTGCCGCGCTATGCGACGGTAATGAATCCGTAGTGACCGAGCTCACGACTGTTTCCTTTCACTCGAAACAAAGCGACGAACCAAAATGAGCGACATCCCTTCCGTTCGATGAAGTCGTCTTGCGATTGGCATGCCGAACTTGCAGCGTGTCTTCAAGTGGGAGCAATTCGGCCGTTTTAAGGCTTTGCGAGAGCGATCGCGGTCGATCGGTATCTCCCGGAGCGGAAAAGCCGTTGCATATCACGGAAATTTCCCGTGAAATATAACGGCAGCTAGCGTAATTCGTCGGAATACGGATGATAGTAGTCGCTACGAAACTGCGACTCGCTGCGGCACCGCAAATGCAATGGGTGCCCATCCACCCACTGCCCCCTCGTCCTCCTCCATCCCTCTTTACCGCTCGCCCTGAGTTTATGCAGCCGAGAAACGGTGAGGTTGTCGAGACGCCGCAGGCCGTGGCCCCGAAACGGATGACCCGTTGGGCCCGATTCTGGAAAAGGGTCACGGCGATCCGCGGGTCGTGGGTGGCGCTGAGCCCGCAACGGATTCTGATCTGCGATCTGCTGCACTTCGCCCGCAAGTTGCCGACGATTCCCGTCCAGCGACGCATCAACCTTGCCGCCGTGCGCGATGCGCGCGAGGCCGCGAAGCGCCGGCCGGGCTGGTGCGCGATCTTTACGAAGGCATTCGCCCTGACGGCGGCGGAGCGTCCGGAACTTCGGCGTGCGTATATCCAGTGCCCTTGGCCCCTCTTGTATCAATCGAACGTCAGCGTCGCTTCGGTGGCCGTCGAACAGCAACAGGGAAGCGAGTCGTGCGTGGCGTTCGCCAAACTGCACCGGCCCGACGAGCGTAGCTTGCACGCGCTGGATCGGCATTTGAAGATGTTCTCGCGGTCGTCGCGCAGAAATTCGCTGATCGCGCGGACGGGCTTGCTCGTCGCGCGGCTGTGGTGGCCACTCCGTTATTGCATGTGGTGGTTCGCTCTCAACGGCGTCGGCAAGTTTCGGACACGCCACTTCGGCACCTTCGGCGTCAGCGTCTACTCCGGGCTCGGGGCCGAATCGCTCCATCCTCTCTGCCCGCTTACTTATTTAGTCAGCTACGGCGTGATGCAACCCAACGGCGACATCGACGTCCGACTGGTATACGACCATCGTGTCGTCGACGGCGCGGTCGTGGCGCGAGCCTTGGCGGCGATGGAGACGGTGCTCAACGGCGCCATTCTTCGCGAGCTTCAAACGCTGCAACCCCGAGAGTCTCTCGCGACGGAAGAAAACTCGGCCGGCGAGCCGGCGATCGTACTGCCGCTGCACGTCGCCGAGGGGAGCGTCGGTCGTCGGGCGAGACGTTGATTTTCTCGCGAAGACTTGCTTTATTTCGCGGAAACAATACCCGCTGCGTGCCGAGAACGGGGTGAATCGAGGTCGTCAAACGAGGGGAATTTAATTACAATCGTGAAGCTGCGTAATTGAATATCGTCCTGACGATTCTCGACGCTCCCATTAGCCTCTCGCCAACGGTCGCCGAACACGATGAAAGAGCCGGAAGAGTTTCAGTGGTGCGCCGATCGCTTGAAGGCGCTCGCCGACCCGGAGCGGTTGCGAATCGTCGCCAAGCTCTTGTCGGGCCCTAAGCATGTCGGTGCGTTGGCCGAAGAGTTGAAGGATTCGGTTGTTAAGGTTTCGCACCATCTCGGCGTCTTAAGGCATTCCGGCCTCGTCCTGGCGACTAAGCAAGGACGCTTCGTCGAATATTCGCTGCATCCCGAAGTGTTCGTCGTTCGCAACGAGACCGATAGCGAAAGCTTTCTTGATCTCGGCTGTTGCCGGCTCGGGCTGCCGGTCGAGCGCCCCGTGCAGATCGAGTTGCCGAAATAGAGCGCAGCCGCAGGCTACTTCGATTGGGAATACTGCACTTCCCGTTCGTGTTGCTCGGCTCTCCTCTCCTTCAATCGTTCCCACGATACGGTCTTCGCTTTAGCCGGCTTGCGATCTATTCTTCGCAGGACGAAGCGAGAGTTGCAGGAGATGGATCAGCCGCTTCTCGTCTTGGCGCAAACCGGCGCGCGAAGCTCCATTTTTCGCCTTCGACTTCGGACGCAGAAGAGGCAAGAGCGAGCCGTCTTCATACGCTTCGATTACGGCCGGATGAATGTAACATTTGCGGCAAACGCTCGGCGTGTTTCCCAAACTCTCCGCAACTTCCTTCACCGCGGCCGCCAGAGCGCGACGAACACCGGTCTTGGAGGGAGGCGTTGCCTGCCGTGTCAAGGCCGCGGCTGCGAGCAACGAGCCGCTCCATGTTCGGAAGTCTTTCGCCGTGAAGTCTTGCCCGGAAATCTCGCGCAGGTAATCGTTCACATCGCTTGAGTCGATCGAGCGCCGCTCTACCTGCTCATCGAGATACTGGAAAAGCTCGTAGCCGGGTAAGTCGCGGCAGCGCTTCACGATTTTCGCGAGTCGCCGATCTTCGACCTCGATCGAATGCATTACGCCGCTCTTGCCGCGAAACTCGAATTGGATCCGGTCACCGCGAACCGAGGCGTGCCGATCGCGAAACGTCGTGAGCCCGTAGGAATCGTTCTCTTGGGCATATTCTTCGTTGCCGACCCGGATGCGGCTTGTTTCGAGCAAGCGCACGATGGTCGCCAAGACGCGCTCGCGCGGAATGCCGCGCCGCGCAAGATCATGCGCCACGCGGCGGCGAATGCGCGGCAGCGTTGCAGCGAAGAGGAGCATTCGTCCGTATTTTTCTTCGTCGCGAAACGTCCGCCAGCGCTCATGGTAGCGATATTGCTTTCTCCCCCGGGCATCGCGCCCGGTCGCTTGCAGATGGCCGTTGGGCCAAGGACAAATCCACACGTCTTTCCACGCCGGAGGGATAACTAGAGCCCGAATCCGCGCGAGAGTCTCCGCGTTGCGGAGCGTTCGGCCGGTGGGGCCGAGATAGCGAAAGCCATTGCCGGCCCTGTGGCGCGTGATGCCTTGCTTGTCATCGCTCGCATAGCGCAACGACGCATCGTGGGCGGCTGCGACCGCCGGATCGAGTGCTCGTCGATGTCCCTTCGACATGATTCATCTTTCTCAATTCGTGGGTGGCTCCGACACGGAAACAAACGAACCGTCGAAACCGCACAAAGCTAAGGCAAGTCTTATGCCGCACGGCAAGACGTGCTTCGACGAAGTATGGAACGTCTCGCAACACGATCAACATATGTCGTAGGAGCGACGGAGCCCTGGTGGCCGATCGGCCGGCAAGTGCGATAGCTGGCGACCGGTTGGCGGCAAAGCAGGTTGGACGGTCTGCTGCCAAGCCTCAGCAGTAGGGCCTGTTTAGGCCGGCACTTTCGAAGGTTACTGATTTTTGATGCGTCTCTCTTTTACGTCGGTTTCGCGCTCATTAACGGCATTTGCGACGCTCTCGAACGAGGGCGAAAACCGTATGGTGGCGCGAGAGGGAAAAGCGTAGCGATCGTAACGGCACACTTCTTGCTTAATCGGAAGTCATCGCGATCTCGGTCGCACGCCCATTTCTCGTTTCGCCGAATCCGGCAGTTTCATTCTCAGGAGATTCACTTATGAACATGACTCGCTTATCGATGCTGGCCGCATTATTGGCCCTCGGCCTCGTCGGGCCGAACCTCGTTTCCGCCGAAGACAAAGCCGCTCCAAGCGGTCCCGTCATCTACCGCTTCGGCGATTTGAAAGATCTAAATGTCGACAATCAGAAGAACGAAAAACTCGGCGAGATCGAAGACATCGTCTACGACACCGACAGCGGCCGAATCACCTATGCCGCCGTTTCGTTCGGTGGTTTCCTCGGAGTCGGCGACAAGATGTTCGCCGTACCGTGGCATGCTTTGAAGCCCGAGCTCGATACGGTAAACAACAAGCACCATATTCGGATGAACGCCGATAAGGAATCGTTGAAGGATGCCCCGGGCTTCGATACCGCCCATTGGCCGAACGTCGGCGATGCCAAGTGGTCTGCCGATGTGGATAAGTTCTATCCTGCGGCGGTCGGCACCGAAGCTCAACCGGCTCCGCGTGCCACGGCCCGTGCTTCCGCGCTGGTCGGCATGAACGTCAAGAACTCGCAAGGTGAAAACCTGGGCGAAGTGAAAGACGTCGTCTTCGATATCAGCAAGGGGCAGATCGGCTACGTCGCCGTGTCGTTCGGTGGGTTCCTCGGAGTCGGCGAGAAGTTGTTCGCCGTGCCGTTCCAAGCTTTGGATTCGGCGAAAGACGGGAACTCGTACCACCTCGTCTTGAACATCGACAAGGCGACACTCGAAAAAGCCCCGAGCTTCGACAAGAACAGCTGGCCGAACTTCGCCGACCCGAACTGGGCCCGCGACATCGACGCCGCATACGGTAACCGGACTCCGAAGCAATAGCTTTGGAAAACAAGTTCTCCGCCGGCCGAGGAATACTTCGGATCCATCGGCCGGCGCGAGAACGTTTGAATCACGAAGATCGCAGCAGAACGGACTCGTTGAACTTTTAAGCTCAGTCTTTTTTTATTTTGCAGGAGTAGTAGTCATGGTCGTCGCCGTAAAGAATCATCCCCGTCATCTTCAAGAAGCCGATCTCCCGACTCCCGCTGCGATCGCTCAATTGACGAGCGAAATCCGCAACGAATGGGACTCCAACGAACAACATCGTCGTTTGAAATCGGCTTACCTGCGCCAAATCTGGCTCGTCGACGGCGTGCTCGACCATCGCTTAGATCAACGCCTCACGAACGGCTAATGAACTCCAACGGCGGCTCTTCCCTAAAGCGAAATTTCAATCAAGGATCCCGCCGATGCCGAATTCATTTTGGGCTGAAGATCGAAAACTACCGAAGTTTTCCGAAATGTCGGAAGACGTCACTATCGATGTTGCGATCGTCGGCGGAGGTATTACCGGAATCACGACCGCCTATCTCTTGAAGCAAGCCGGCCTGACCGTGGCGCTGCTCGAGAAGGGTACGATCGCCCAAGCGGAAACCGGACATACGACCGCACATCTGACCTATGTCACCGATGAGCGATTGCCAGATCTCGTAAGCTCGCTCGGCCGTGATCATGCCCGCGCCTTCTGGGAAGCGGGCGAAGCGGCGCTGCTCCAGATCGACGATCTCGTCGAAGCGGAAGCGATCGCCTGCGATTTCGGTTGGGCTCCCGCTTATTTGCACGAACCTTGGCAGCTCGCCAACACGTCGCACAAGACCTCGCTTTCCGAAGACGCCGCGCTGGCTGAGGAATTCGGCTTCCATGCGACCTTCGTGGATGTCGTTCCGCTTGCGAACAGCGCCGGAGTTCGGTTCGCGAACCAAGCGAAGTTTCATCCGTTGAAGTATCTCGCCGGCCTCGTCGCGCGAATCGCCGGCGACGGCAGCTATGTCTTCGAGCGCGCGGAAGTGACGGAAATCAAAGACGAGCCGTTGCGGCTGAAGTGCGGCGAGCGTCAGGTGCATTGCGGCAAGGTAGTCGTCGCGACGCATGTCCCGCTGATGGGAATCGCCGGACTGATGCAAGCGAGCTTTTTGCAAACCAAGCTCGCCCTCTATAGCAGCTACGCGATCGGCGCTCGGCTCCCGCTCGATAGCCTCCCCGAAGCGATGTTTTGGGACATTTCGGATCCCTACTATTACCTACGCGTCGATCGGCGCGACGATCACGACTACGTCATCTTCGGCGGCGAAGACCATAAGACCGGACAAGTGCGCGAGACCGCCGATCAGTATCGCAAGCTCGAACAATTGCTGCGCTCGATCTTGCCGCGAGCCGAGGTAACGCACCGCTGGTCGGGCCAAGTGATCGAAACCAGCGATGCGATGCCGTACATCGGCGAGTTTGCGAAGGGGCAGTACATTGCGACCGGCTTCGGCGGCAACGGCATGACCCTCGGCACGCTCTCGGCCATGATGATCCGCGACTCCGTGCTCGGCCGTACGAATCCTTGGAGCGAGCTCTTCGACCCGCATCGAACCGGCCTCCGCGGCGGCACCTGGGACTACCTCAAAGAAAACTCCGACTATCCGTACTATCTGATCCGCGATCGCATTCGCGGGGCCGACGCAAGCTCGATCGAGGATGTGCGGCCCGGCGAAGGAAAGATCGTCCGTATCGAAGGGCACCCCGTTGCCGTTTCTCGCGACGACCAGGGAGAGCTTTCGGCCGTCTCGGCAAGCTGCACGCATCTCGGCTGCCTTGTGCATTGGAACGGCGCGGAAAAAACCTGGGACTGCCCCTGCCACGGCTCGCGCTTTCGTTGCGACGGCGGCATCATCGCCGGCCCTGCCGAAACGCCCCTTGCGAAACAAGAAATTCACGCGACATCCGCGGACAAACACTAACTCACGACGAGCACCGCTCGCCGTTCAACGGAGAAGGATTCCAGCATGGCAACGATCACGACATCCGAAACGATCGCGGAGAAACAAGAACGCCCGGTGCGTGTCGGCGTGTTTTCCGATGTCCCACATGCCGACGAAGCCGTGGCTCGGCTCCTGCAAGCGGGCTTCTCGCGCGATAACCTCAGCATCGTCTGCTCCGATGAAACGATACGCGCCCACTACGACGGCATCACTACCGAAGAACCGGCCGGCTCGCATACGCCGCTGGCCGTGGCTGCCGGGGGAACCATCGGTGCGATCGGCGGATTCGCCTTGGCGGCGGTCGGTGCCGGTTTCGGGAACCCGGCGCTACTTGCAACCGGGGGACTCGCGTTCTGGAGCGGTGGAATTGTCGGCGGGTTGGTCGCGGCGATGATGACGCGCGGCATCGAGAAGTCGGCCGCCGAACTCTACTCGCAAGCGCTGACCGATAACAAGATTCTCGTCGCTGTGGAGTCGCACGAAGCCGATGCGGCCTCGTCGCTCGCGAAAGCGGAAAAGATTCTCCACGATGCCGGCGCCGAGCCGTTGGCGTTGCCCGAAGGCTAATCTCGGCGACGGCTTCGCGATCATGGGTCTTGTCCCGCATCGCAATCGCCGGCCGGCACTTCGAAGGCGGCTCATTGAAAACGAGACGTCCGGTTTGCGTTGCCGAACGCTTCAACTTCGTTTCTTCGGATCGACGGCGGGCGACGTCGGGGGCACGATCGGAGTCACTGTCGGATGCACGGCCGAGCCGATCTCCGGCAAGATTCCGAGCCGAATATAATGCGGCCGCACGATCTCGCGCAGCCGCCGCAACTGCGAGCCGAAGACGAGCGCCCCAGTGCCGCAACTGATCGCTGCGATGAAGAGCGCCGTCGAGAGTCCGTAGCGGCTCGCGATCGTTCCTGCCGCTAGGCTGCCGATCGGCGCGAGGCCGACGAACGCCATCGTGTAGAAGCTCATCACGCGTCCTCGCTTGTCTTCATCGACGAGTGTTTGCACGAGAATGTTCGACGCTCCCATTTGCACCATCATCCCGAAACCGACGACGACGAGCGCCGCCAGCGATTGCCACAGCACGCTCGAAAAGGCCAACACCGCAAGCCCGGCGGCTAGCAACAACGGTGCAACGGCGATCCAGCGTCCGAGCCCGACGACGGTCGTTCGCGTAGCGAGAAACACGGCGCCGCACAGCGCTCCGAGGCCCGAAGCGATCGTGAGCATGCCGAACGTTCCTTCGGCGCCGCCGAGCGTTTGCACGGCGATCAGCGGCAGCAGCACGCTATAAGATGTTCCGGCCATGCTGACGAGCGCGACGAGCAACAAGATGGCCCGAATCGGCGCGAAGCGCGCGACGTAAAGAAACCCGTCGTAAAGTTTCCGCGAGACGCCGACCACGTTCGTCGGTCGTTGTCGCGGGACGACACGCATCGCACGCAGTGCAAACAACACGGCGATATAGCTCAGCGCGTTGAGCAAGAAACAGATCGCCGGCCCGACGGCGTCGAGCAGCACCGCAGCCAGAGCAGGGCCGACCAGTCGGGCTCCGTTGAACATCGACGAATTCAGCGAGATGGCGTTCGACAGATGTTCCTTATCGTCAATCATCTCCGAAAGGAACGCTTGCCGCGCCGGCATATCGAAGGCGTTGATGAGCCCGAGCATGACGGAGAGAACGAGAATCCAAGCGACGGTGATCTCGCCGCTGAACATCAGCCCGGTGAGGAGAAACGCTTGAGCCATCGCCAGCGTTTGCGTAAGCATAATCAGCCGGTGGCGATTCACATGGTCGGCCAACACGCCGGCAACCGGCGCAAGGAAAAATGCCGGGATCTGTCCTGCGAACCCGACCAGCCCGAGCCAATAAGCCGAGGCGTCCTGCAAGTCGGTCGCTTGATTGCGCGTGAGCGTGAACACGACCCACGCCATCGCGACTTGCTGCATCCAAGTGCCGGTCAGCGAAATTCCTTGGCCGGCGAAGAAGAGCCTAAAATTGCGATGCGATAACGCACGAAGTGCCCCTTGCTTTGCCATGACGAAGTTCGACTGCCGCAAACTGAGCCGCACTTGCGAAAGAATTATAAAGTCTTGAGATACTCGAGCACGGCTTGCTTCTCAGGCTCGCTCAAGGCCTCGGGAAACGTATGTCCCGCGGCGCTCTTGCCCCGCAGTCGCGTATCGAAATAACGCCGCACTAGGCGATGATCGCTTTGATCTTTCTTCGGCAACTCTTCCATCCGCGTGACTTCGAGCCCTACTTTCTCCCGGTCGTATCCGTCGTCGCTCCGCTTCCAAACCGTGGGCCGCGTCGCAGGGTGCATGAGATCCCGGAGCGTCGGCACGGAGCCGTTGTGCAAATAAGGAGCCGAGGCCCAGACGCCGTCGAGCGGCGGAGCGATATAGCCGCCGGGATCGGCGATGATCTCCAGCGGCGTTCCTCGCGCGAACCACGACGCGCCGTACATCTTGCGACCGTCTACCGTGAGCGCTTCGAGCCGCACCCGGTCGGTTCCTACTTCATCGATCGGAATGATCTTCTCCGGCCAGCCGGCTACGGGACTCTTGTCGTCGTAGCGGCCGTGGCAAGTCGCGCAGTGGTTATTGAAGATCATCTTGCCGGTCGACGCGAGTTGCGCATCGATCGGAAAGGGATACTTCGGCGCTTCCAGCGAAAGAATCCAAGCTTCGATGTCGCGATAGTCGGCTTCCCATTCCGTGAACTTGTCGGGCCCGTTGCGCGGGATCAACAAGAACTGCATGAGAGCTCGCGGGCTGCGCGGCGCGAAGCCGTCGACATAGAGTCGCGATTTTCGTTTGTAATGCCACCACGGAATCGCGTCGAGATCGTGGTGCGTCAGCTTAGGGAGCGTCCGATCGCGATGAAAGGTCAGGTCGGGATCGCGATACGAAAGCAAGATCTGACCGAACATCACCGCGTTGGTCGTGCCGATGCTGCCGCCGAGCGGATACAGCAGCGAGCCGTTGTCCATGTGCGTGAAGCGTTTGCCTTGCGCATACTTCACGGCGCGCACGTCTTCGGTGAGCGTTTGCAGATCGTAGAGCGAGTTGGGTGCGCCGTAGACGACCTTGCCCGCCACCTTACCGGTGTGGCACGCGAGACAATTCATCGTCCAACCATCGCCGGGGCTCGGCGTATATTGCAACGCCGTACGCTGCGATCCGGCGGGATGTTCGGTGAGCCCGTAACGCTCGAGCGTCAGCTTGCGGCGTTCTTCGGGCGAGGCGCTCTCGGCGCGCAAGCGAGCTTCGCGCTCCCAGACGGTATACAGCGCATCGAACACAGCTTGATCGAAGTCTTGCGTGAGATACGGCTTCGTCGTGAGTAAACGAAACCCTCGCTCCGCCGGCGTTTCGGCCTGCGCTGCGGGCTTTGCTTCCGTAGCCCCGCCGTCGGCAGCCGCCGCACGTGACGCAGCTACCGCCGCGATCGAAATCAAAACGAAGGCCGCGAACCGGCGGCAACGCCCACGAACGGAGTCGGAACATCTTCGCGCAGCGGATCTTCCACGGTCGAACATGAACGGCTCGACTACTTCTTTTTCCCGGCGGTTGCGAGATCCTTGCCCGCGATCAACTCTTCGAGCTGTTTCGGGATTTCTTCGATGTCGCCGATGCCGATATGCACGACCTGCACGACTCCCTTGCGATCGATGAAGACGGTTTGCGGAACCGGCTCGACTTTGTATTTCTGCATGATCTTATTGTCGGTGTCGAGCACGACGTTGAGGTCGAGCTTCTTCAGCGCCAGGAACTCCTTCACGATCGATTCTTCTTCTTGCAGGTTGACCGCGACGAATACGACACCATCGGCCTTGTGCTTGGCCGTCATCTCGGCGAGCTTCGGAAGTCCGGCGACGCACGGCGGGCACCAAGTGGCCCAGAAATCGACGACGACGATCTTGCCAGCCAAGTCGGCGAGCTTTACCGTCTCGCCTTTCAGGTTCTTCCCTTCGAACGCCGGGGCCGGCTTGCCGACCAGCGTCATCGCGGCGGGAGCTTCAAGATCGTCGACGAGCGTGGCATCCGACGGCGGATCGATCTTAAACGTATCGGCCGAGGCCGCTGCGCCGTACGCCCAATGGTCGAACGACACCTTGAGGCTCAGCTCGATACCCGGCGGGAGCTTGCGTCCGTTTTTCGCGGCGATCTCCGAAACGTTCGGCACGACCGAGAGCAAGTGCGGGGCCGGGTCGGTCGAGAACCACCAATCGGTATGCACGCCGTCGTCGACGACCCGCAGATGATGCCGCTTCGCCCCTTCGACCTCTTCCGCACCGACGTATTCGATCCCGCCGTAGTTGGCGAGAATCTTCTCGAGCGCGGTCCCGGCCAATGCATCGCCGACGATAGATAGCCCTTGCTGTTGATTGAAGCTGACCAAGACCAAGGATTTGTCGAGTTCGGAGAACGAAGCGGGTGCGGCACCCAGCGTGTACATCCCTTTCTTCGCGTCGAGCCGGTAGAGCTTCTCGCCATTGCTGATGAGAGTCGAGCCGTCGGCTTTCTTCGACTTCAGCGCCAGTTTGTTCGGCCGCTCGGCGGCAAACGAATAACTTTCGGAATCGGCTTGCACGGGCATGCCGTTTTGCGTCACGGTGAAGGCCGCTTGGGTATCGCACTGCAACGTCTTCGTCGCGGCGATGGCCGCGTACCAAGCGGTCAGGACTTTCTCGGCCTCGGGAGCGACCTTTGCCGAACTCGGCTCGGGCTTCTTCTCGTCGGTTTTCTTATCTTCCGTTTTCTTCTCGTCCGACTTCGGTTCTTCGGCCTTCTTCGGCTCGACCTTATTTTCTACGACTTTATTCTCTGCCGTCTTCTTCTCCTCTACCTTTTGAACTTCGGCCTTTTGAGCTTCGGCTTTCGTGCTGCTTTCCTGGTTGCAGCCGACGCCGGTCAACCAAAGGGCCGCGATCGAAACAAGAACGAGGAAGCGATTCATGGCGAAGTTTCCTAAAAATCGAATAAACACATTGTCGCACGCATCACCGCATGCGTTGCCGCACATCGTCGGGGAGGCGCACGGCGATCCTGCACGTCGAAACCACCGGAGTTAGACTACCGAGGACGGGACGGAGCGACAAGACGAACGCCGCTCGCGTGCCGTGCCCACGAGTGGGAAACGAGGCGGACAGTTGGTGGCGAGAACGAGTCGAAAGCGGTTCGTCGCTCGGCGAAGAGGCCGGCGATGGTCTGTCCTTCGCCGCCCCTCGGAGGATATAATCTTGCGAAGTCGAAGCACGCCGGCGTGCATTTCGACGTGAGTTTCGCGTTTCTTCGTACGAGATGCCGCCGCCATGTTTCGTCGGATGTTTAAAAGCAAGATCCATCGCGCCGTGGTCACGGGCGCCGATCTCAATTATGAGGGAAGCCTGACGATCGACTCGGCCCTCTTGGAGGCCGCCGACATTTTGCCGAACGAAGCGGTCCACGTCTGGGACGTAACGAACGGCGTGCGGCTCACGACCTACGCCATCGCCGGCGAACGAAACTCGGGCATGATGTGCGTCAACGGGGCAGGGGCCCATCTCATCAAGCCGGGCGACATCATCATCGTCGCGACGTTCGTCGACCTCACGGACGAAGAAGCCCGCCGGCATAAGCCGAGCGTGATTTTCGTGGATGAGAAGAATCGTCAGACGGAAAAGAAGTAGAAAGATGTCGATCGACGAGCGTCAGTGATCTCGCCGTTTTCAGCGGCGTGCTTCGCTCAGCTCGTTCAACGAGCCCGCGAGAAAAACTACCGGCTTCACGCTTGCTCTCGTCGCCGTAGCTCGGCTTGGACTTCTTCCCAAGTGTAAGTCTGAGCCTGACCCGCATCGAAGTCCGCGGAACGCTGCCGCACGACTTCGTCCCAGGATTCATCATACGGTCGCCCACCGCTCTCGACGGCCGCGGTTTGCAGCGCATCGATTAAGGCCCATTGCTCTTGCGGAGGAAGAGACAACGCTTGCTGTAGGATCGATTGAACGTCGGGCGACATCGGCGTACTCCCTATTTTTCGACAACTATATCGTAATCGAAATAAGAGGAGGTTGCCTACTAAAACTACGGCCCGTCGTTCTTACGGATCATATCCCAAGTTCGGCGCCAGCCAGCGTTCGACTTCCGCGACCGGAATTCCTTTTCGCTTTGCGTATGCCTCGGCTTGGTCGCGCGTGATTCGATCGACGGCGAAGTACTTCGAGTCCGGATGCGCGAAGTAGAGTCCGCTTACAGCCGCCGCCGGATGCATGGCATACGACTCCGTGAGCATGATGCCGGTCGCCTCTTCGGCTTGCAGCAGATCGAACAGCGTTCGCTTCTCCGTATGGTCGGGACACGCAGGATAACCCGGCGCCGGTCGGATGCCGCGATACTGTTCGTCGACGAGCTCTTCCTGCGAAAGCTTTTCGTCGCGACCGTATCCCCACTCGCGCCGGGCACGCACATGCAGATATTCGGCGAAAGCTTCGGCAAAGCGGTCGGCCAGCGCCTTGGTCATGATCGAGTTATAGTCGTCGTGGTCGGCATCGAACTTCGCGACGAGCGCATCGCAACCGTCGCCGGTCGTCACGGCGAAAGCGCCGAGGTGGTCGGCTCGGCCGGCTTCGACCGGCGCAATGAAATCGGCCAAGGCGTGAAACGCTTTTTGCCCTTTCCGTTCCCACTGTTGCCGCAACGTGAAGAAGCGGCAAGCCTCGACGCTGCGCGACTCGTCCGTGTAGACGATAATGTCGTCTCCCGCCGACGCAGCGGGCCAAAATCCGTACACGGCATGCGCACGGAGCAGCTTCTCGTCGACGATCTTCTTCAATAGCGCGCGCGCATCGTCGTAGAGTTTCTGCGCCGTTTCCCCCACTTCAGGATCTTGAAAGATGCGCGGATACTTGCCGATGAGCTCCCAGGTCATGAAGAACGGCGACCAATCGATGTACGGCACCAATTCTTCCAACGGGAAATCGCGCAACACGCGCCGCCCGACGAACTCCGGCCGGGCGACGTCGATGGTCGCCCAATCGGTCGCGAACTTATTCGCACACGCCTCTTTGTAGTCGACCAGATGGACTTGCTGCCGTTCTTGATACGCTTTGACCATCTCCGCTTGGCTCTGGCGGTTGGCGACGTCGAAGTCGGCGGTCGATTTCGGATTCAACAGCTTCTCGACGATGCCGACGCTGCGCGAAGCGTCGAGAACGTGGACCGTCGACCTGGCGTACTGCGGCGCGATTTTCACCGCCGTATGCTTGGCGCTGGTCGTCGCCCCGCCGATCAAGAGCGGCACGTCGATCTCTTGTCGCTGCATTTCCTTGGCGACGTAGACCATCTCGTCGAGACTCGGCGTGATCAACCCGCTTAGCCCGATGACGTTCACTCCTTCGGTGCGCGCCGTCTCCAAGATCTTGTCGCACGGCACCATCACGCCGAGATCGATGATCTGGTAGTTATTGCAAGCCAACACGACACCGACGATGTTCTTGCCGATGTCGTGGACGTCTCCCTTGACCGTCGCCAGCAAGATCTTGCCGCGCGGCTTATCCACCGCGCCGCTCTTCTTCTTTTCTTCTTCCATAAACGGCAGCAAATACGCGACCGACTTCTTCATCACCCGCGCGCTCTTCACGACCTGCGGGAGAAACATCTTTCCCGCACCGAACAAGTCGCCGACGGTCTTCATGCCGTCCATCAGCGGCCCCTCGATGATCGAAAGACACGAGGGATACGTGTCGCGAGCCTCCTGCGTGTCGGCCTCGATATATTCGACGATCCCGCGCATGAGCGCGTGCGAGAGCCGCTCTTCGACGGTTCCTTGACGCCACGCGAGTTCCGCGACCGGGTTCTTCTGGCCTTGGTTCTTCACCGACTCGGCCAGCTGAATCAAGCGCTCCGTCGCGTCCGGACGACGATCGAACAGCACGTCTTCGACGCGCTCGAGCAACTCCTTCGGAATGTCGTCGTACGACGGCAACTGCCCCGCGTTGACGATCCCCATGTCCATGCCGGCCCGCACGGCATGATAGAGAAACGCGGAGTGCATCGCTTGCCGCACCGGCTCGTTGCCGCGAAACGAAAACGAAATGTTGCTCACGCCGCCGGAGATCTTCGCATGCGGACAGACTTGCTTGATCTTCCGGGTCGCTTCGTTGAAGTTGATCGCGTAGCGGTTGTGTTCCTCCATGCCCGTCGCGACGGTGAGGATATTCGGATCGAAGATGATATCTTGCGGAGGGAAGCCGATCTTCTCGGTCAGCAGGTCGTAGGCCCGTTTGCAGATCCGCACCTTCTCGTCGATCGTGACGGCTTGGCCCTGCTCGTCGAACGCCATGACGACGACCGCCGCCCCGTAGCGGCGCAGCAGCTTGGCCCGCGCAAGAAACAACTCTTCGCCGTCTTTCAGGCTGATCGAATTGACGATTCCTGTCCCGTGCGTGCATTTCAAGCCGGCTTCGATCACGGTCCATTTTGAGCTGTCGACCATCGTCGGCACGCGGCATACCTCGGGCTCGCTCGAAACGAGGTTCAAGAAGCGGGTCATCGCTTCTTCGCCGTTGAGCATCCCTTCGTCCATGTTCACATCAATCACGTTCGCGCCTGCCTCGACCTGCTCGCGCGCCACGCCGATCGATTCTTCGTGCTTGCCGTCGAGCACGAGCTTGGCGAACTTCTTCGAGCCGGTAACGTTCGTACGTTCGCCGATGTTGAGAAAATTGGTTTCCGGTCGAATCACCAAAGGCTCCAAACCGCTGAGCCGCAGCAGCGTGTCGCGCTGCGCCGGCTTGCGAGCGGGCTTACCTTTCACGGCATCGGCGATCGCCTTGATGTGCGGTGGAGTCGTGCCGCAGCAACCACCGACGATATTCAGCCAGCCGTCTTCGGCGTAAGCACCGAGCGTCTCGGCCATCATGCCGGGCGTCTCGTCGAAGCCGCCGAAGGCGTTCGGCAAGCCGGCATTCGGATAGCAACTGAAATACACCGGCGCGATCTTCTGCAACTCTTCGACGTAGGGGCGCATGTGCGACGGCCCGAGCGCGCAGTTGAACCCGACGCTCAGCAGATCGGCATGCGAGAGCGATGTCCAAAACGCTTCGACCGTTTGACCCGAAAGGGTGCGGCCTCCTTGAAAGATCGTGACCGAAGCCATGACCGGAAGGCGGACATTGTGGTCGTCGAAGTATTTCTCGATCGCGAACAGCGCCGCCTTGAGCACGAGCGTATCGAACGCCGTCTCGGGCAAGAGAATATCGACCCCGCCTTCGACGAGCGCCGCGGTCTGTTCGTAATACGCCGCGACCATCTCATCGAACGTGGTCGAGCGATGGCCGGGATCGTTGACGTTGCCCGAGATCGAAAGCTGCCGATTCGTCGGCCCCATCGAGCCGGCGACGAACCGCGGCTTGTCGGGCGTCCGGCGGTTCCATTCGTCGACCGCCTCGCGCGCCAGCAGAGCGCCGGCAAGGTTCAAATCGCGCACTCGGTGCTCGAGCCCGAAGTCGGCCATTGCGACGTTCGTCGCTCCGAACGTGTTCGTCTCGATGATATCGGCGCCGGCTTCGAGATACTGGCTGTGGATGTTCCGAATCGCGTCCGGCTGAGTGATGCAGAGGATATCGATGAAGTTCTTGAGATCCTTCGGGGTGTTGTCGAACTGCCCCCCCCGATAGTCGACTTCCTCGAATTTCAGGGCATGCACCATGGTTCCCATCGCGCCGTCGAGCACGAGAACTTTCGACTTCAAAAGCTCGCGAAGAATCGCTTCCGACTGCGGATGAGATGCACCTGCCACGCTATCGCTCCGGACCAAAACCATTGCCTAGTAACAACTTCAGTCGCCAAGCTTGTAAGTATGGCGAAGCACCCCGTTAGCGACAAGAGGGAGCAAGGTTTGCCGCCGCGCATGCAGCCTCGACAATCGGCAGCCGTTCGCTTATTTCCCTTGCCTCTAAAATCGAACTCTTCCTCAAGATCGCTACATTCCCGACCCGATAGTGCTGAGGTAACTCGGAGTGTTTCCACCGCCTGCTTGCGCGGTTGCTCTTGGGCGAGTCAAGGACGACTCTTATATGGCTCCCTTAAACTCGTACTCTAACGACGTCGGACGCGAGCCTCCGGTTCGGGTCGTGCGACGTCAATTGATTACGTCGCGCGGCTCTCAAGAGATGCCGACGCCGCGGGTCGTGCTGCATTTGCCCGATCTCGATGCGCTGCAAACGGTTGCCTTGGGCCCGGCCCGACCGACTTCGCGCCGCCGCATCGATGCCGCGCACGGCGTCGAGCCGACGTCCGGCCGCTCGGGTCGCTCGCGCGATGCGAAAAAATCGCACGATAGCGAAGAGGCTCCTGCGGCGAGCCCGCTGCTGAACTTGCTGCGCGTGCCTCTCAATAAATGGCTGCCCCCTCTGGCTGCCGGAAAGCTGAACGCCGGATCGGTGGGGCAACTCGTCGTCTTGTTGCAACAACCCAAAGTCTTGCTCGGGGCGGTCGTGGCCGTCGCGATGCAGCTTGCGGCTGTACTGGCGATGCTCGGCGGCGGAGCGACGACGACCGACAAAAGCACCCCTGCGCCGACTCCGGCTCCGACCGGCAACATGAACATCGCTCAATCGCAGAGCGTCGTTCCGACGACGACCCCTCACGAACAACATGCCGACCATCGCCACGGCCCGATCCGCACGCCGCTGAACGCGCAGCACAGCAACGGTCAGCCGTTCATCGGTCCGTCGTTGTTGCCCGCGCCGCAATCGCTGGCCGGTGCCGATGCGAAGGATGTGCCGCCGTGGCAAGCCCCTTCCGCGCAGTTGCCGCCGCCGTCGGCCGCTCCGGTTCGCAATGAAACGGTTTCGACACCGACGGCCGCTCCCATCTTCCGCGGCCCGACGAACGCAACTTCGAATGCGACTCCGAACTCGACTTCGGCGAACAACACTTCGTCGCTCGGCTCCGAAGTGAACGCCGTGGCGCGGCCCGAAGTAGGAAACGCTTCGACCAGCGGCACGACCAACGTCGTACAAACCAGCGGCGGCAAGGCCAAGCTCATGGGAACCATCCAACGAAAACCGAACGGCGGAGCTAAGTAATGAGCACGTTGGATCAAGCCTTCATTCGGGCCTATCAAGCAGGACGAAGCACGCCGGCAGCGCAGCCGACCGGAGCGGCAGTCGACGCCGCGCCGCGGCCGTCGTCGCATCCTTCCGTAGCGACTGCTGCACCCGAACTCGCGACCGCCGCGGCAACTGCTTCCCCTGCGCGAAGCGCCCGCTCGCGACACTACGTCGACTCCGCACACGGCTCGACCGCGGCACCGCATTTCCGCGCGACGACTTCGCCGCAACCATCGGCACCGGCACAGGCACCGATCGAGCGCCGCGCCGGCTACGACTCGGATGCTTATGCCGAAGCGACTCTCGCCCAAGAGACGACGAGCACGCTGGAAGGCAACCCGTATGAATCGGGCCGACGTGAATCCGCCGTCGTCGAAGAGATCGCGGTTCCGTTTTGCCCGGCGTTCGAGACCGAGCGCTTTCATTGGCCGCGCAACGTCGAGGTGCTGATCGCCGCGACGGGAAACGAGTTCGCTCAATTCACCGCCGAGTTGGAAGAGCGCATCGGGGCCGGCCGGCAGACGTTGGTCGTCACCGGTATCGGCCGGAGCGAAGGGCGCTCGACGCTCGTCTTAGCGCTGGCTCGCTTGCTGGCGAACCGCAACTTGCGCGCGGTCGTCGTCGATGCCGATCTGCGGCAACCACAACTGGCCGAGCTATTGGGGATCCGGCCCGAGCTCGGTTGGGACGACGTTTACGCCGAGCGGCTCTCTCTGACCGACGCGCTCATCGAATCGCTCGCCGATCGTGTCACGCTGCTGCCGATGCGAAGCGGATTTTCCAATCCTCGTGCGCTGGCCGGCAACAAGACGTTTGCCGGAATCATCGAACAACTGAAACAAAACTACGATGCCGTGATTCTCGACGTCGGGCCGCTCCCCGACGATCAAGACACGATCGACTTGGCTGCCGCGCTGACCGGCTGCAAGCTCGACGATGCGATCGTCGTCCGCGATCGTCGCACGACGAGCCCGAAAGATGTGCAAGCCGTTTGTCGTCGGCTCGCGGTGCTGGGAGTCCATCATTGCGACATCGCGGAAAACTTCACGGAGCTGCAAGGGTATTGAGGAAGGGGTCAGGGGTCGGAGGTCAGGGGCCAGCAGCACAGAGGCGGCGATGTACGAAAATCATTGGTCCTTGGAGCGGCGCCCCTTCGGCAGCGGCTGCGACTCGCGGTTCTATTACCCGAGCGACGCGCATCAAGGAACGCTGCTGAAATTGCGCTTCGCGGTCGAAAGCAAACATGCGGCCGCGCTCGTCATCGGCGAGTCGGGCACCGGCAAGACGCTCATCGGGCGTTTACTTGCCGAACGCCTGCCGCTCGAATGCGCGCCGCTCGTCCATCTCACGTTCCCGCAAATGCCCGCCGCGAATCTGCTCGCCTATCTGGCGCGCGAGCTCCAAGCCGAGCACAACGGCGGAGCGCAGGTGCCGTCGATCGATGAAGCGGTGTGGGCCTTGCAACAACTCCTGACGGCCAACGCGCGAACCGGCAAGCATGCCGTGATCATCATCGATGAAGCGCATCTGATCGAAAGCACGCAGACGTTCGAAGCGTTGCGGTTGCTCTCTAATATCGAATTCGACGGTTCCCCGGTCGCGACGATGATCTTCATCGGCAAGCCGGCGCTGATGCCCATCTTCGAGCGGCTGCCGCAATGGGAACAGCGGTTCGCGGTGAAATGTCTGCTGCGCCCGCTCGGCTCCGATGAAACCCATGCTTACGTGCAACACCGCTTACAAACGGCCGGCGCCGGCGACGAGCGGATCTTCGAGATCGAAGCACTCGAAGCACTCCACGCGATCACGCAAGGAACGCCGCGCGACGTCAATCGGATCGCCGACCTCGCCTTGCTCACGGCTTTCGCCGACGGCGAGACGACGATCGCGCCGGAAAGAATCCACGCCGTCGCGTCGGAACTGGTAAACGTCGGAGCAGACTGACAGAAAAGCAAAAACCAGAAGCTAGAAACCAGAAGAGCGAACATCTCGGACGACACCGTACATCGCTTGCGGTTTCGCGGACCTGCGTGCCGTGCGCCACCGTTTCACACCGGGTGCGTCTTATAGAGATCGAGCGTCTCGCGGTCGCCGATGATCGTGAAAAGAGCGCGGATCTGATCGTGGCCGGCGGCGAGTAAGAAATCGCTCCGGCGACCGTAGCTCTTGCTGCCGAGCACGTAAAAATCGGGCTCCGGATTCAGCAATGCTTGTGCAAGTTCGGCCGTCGTTGCTTTCACGCCGGTCGCCGTTTGCCGACGGAGCAACTGCGCCAGCGGCGCGGGAGCATCGGTCGTCGGGCAATGGACGACTTGCAGCTGCGAGTAGAGTTCCATGTCGGGCGCGAAGCCGACATTCGCGACAACCCGATCGAACGTGTAGAAGCCGGCATGCCGGCCGCTGAGCTCGACCGAGAAATTTTGCGCCGCTTCGTCCCATTCGACCGCTTCGATATAGGTAGCCGGGAAGTGCTGGAAGGCGTCTTTCGATTCGAGCGCGAGCAGGTTCGCGCGTTGCGCCAAGGCATCCGGCTCGGGGAGTGCATCGTCGGCCGATTGCGCGATCGGGCCGAGTTGCGCGGGGGAATACTCACGGCGCGTCACCCAGGTCGTGCGCGTGTCCGAATCTTCGGAGACGAGCGACGCCAGATCGACGACGGTCGTTGCAGCGGAATATCCTCCGCCGACGACCAGCGTATGCAGGCCCGCATAGGTCTCGCGATCTTCGCCTAAGACGTCGGGCACACGGTATTCGATGTATTCCGAAGCGTCTGCTTCGCCGCGCGCGGGAATGCCGGCGTTGCCGAGTGGGTTGGGAAGGGTGCTCGTGCCGGAGCAGTCGAACACGACATCGGCATACTCGATCCGCTCCGTGCCGTCGGCATCGCGCACAAGCAAACGAAACGGAACATCGATCCGCCGCTCGTCTTCGTAGAAGTCGCCCTTCAACAAGCCTTC
>JAIOPP010000083.1 GCA_021413845.1 Planctomycetia bacterium
TCTCCAATTCCGCTTCCCGTAACTTCTGAATGATCTGCTCGACCTGCAAACGCTTCGTGCCCATGATCCCCTCCCTTTTTCAAGTGATGGTCGTCAGTCTACGACTGACGACCGGACTCGTTTAAGGGGGGCAGGTCAGCACCATCCACGTTTGTGGGGCCATCAGCCCGAAGCCGCGGGTTAGCGTCTGATACATCGTGAGCGGGTCGCTGCCGTTCTTGAACTTCCCCTCCGCAAACCGCAGCGACGTCGGCAGCGAGCCGAGTTGGTCCTTTGTGCCGTGGCAATTCGCGCAGACGCGCCGATAGATCGCTTCGCCACGGCGCAACGACTCGGCGTTCCAATCGCGGATCAACGCGCGATGATCGAGACGTTGCTCATACTCCGGCAAAACGAACGACGTGAGGGCGGGCGACGGCTGCAACTCACGAGCTCGCGCCGCGCCTCCTTCCCGGATCTCGATGAGATAACGGATCAGGTCGTAGAACTGTTGCCGCCCCGCGAGTTGATTGACTTGCCCGGCGGGCATGATGGAAAGGGGCGGCCGCTTCAGCTCTTCGACGTCTGCGATGCGCAGCGTCGTCAACTTGCCGCCGCGCGAGGCGTCGCGAACCGTCACCTTATCGGCGGTTTGCTGTACCAGCAGGCCGGTCAGCGTCGTGCCGTCGACGGTTTGGATCGTGACTGTTTCGTATCCCTTCCGAATCACTTTCGAGGGGAGCAGCACCGACTCCACGAGCGCTTCGTCCGAGACGTCACCGCTCAGCTTCGTTAAGTCCGGCCCCAAGGCCGATGCGCTCGGCTCCCCCACGGCATGGCATTTGGAGCATGCCATGAAATGTTGAAAGAACACAACGGCCCCGCGCGCAGCGTCCCCCTCGGCTTTGGCGAGTCGTACCAACTCGGCGGCCGGCTGTTGCCGGAGAACATCATCCAGCGTCTGAGCCTCGGCGAACGAGTCTCGGCCGACGACGAGAAACCAGACTGCGCAGAGAATCCCAAGTTTCGACAAGCGGCTCATTGCATTCCATCGATTGTTTTGGAGCGGGAGAAAGGTTTCGTGTTGGATCAGGGTAGCGTTTCACTTCGACATTGTTCTTATGTGGCCCGCCGGGCGTGCTGCGGCCGGCGGCGATGAGCTTCTCCAACAGCGCCTTCATCTCGGCGACGCGCAGACGAAGCGCAAGGTGTAAACGGCTGGAGAACTTCACACGTGCGCTGCAAAGGGGGCTGACATAAATCACTGTTCAGCGATTTATGAGTTTCTCGAAGATTCCTTGGATCTGAAGGCCCGCTAAACGGGCACTTTTGCCCTTGCGGGCAACGGACCCGCTGATGTTGCCATTGGCGTCGGCGGTCACGTCTTTGAATACCCCATCGGCCAACCTTGTGACCCCGTTGAAAGTGACATAGGCGGGATAAGCGGGGTCCGATCCAAACAGCGCAAAGTCGTATTTGTTTTCCGGAATCAGGCCGCTGACCGTGATGCCGGCTGAGGTGCCGGTTGTGGTATCCAATTTGATGCCGTCGCCTCTCAACGCGTCTCGCACGGTGGTCCAATTGCCAAATGTAAACTTCTCGCCGCGCTCCGCTCCAATGGTGACTTTGACAGGATTCGTTGTCGCGGAGCCATCCATGGGCACAAGGGCTTGAGAAGTCGCGGATGTGCTCAGTGTGTCTACCGGCCCGGTCAAAGTGTTCCAGATTCCACTGCTCAGACCAGTATAAAAGCAAAAGCCGCCGGCAGCGTCTCCGGACTTCGTGCCTTGAGAGTTGGTGGCGGGCTCGAAGTCGACGCTGATTACTTTGGAAACGCGATCAAATACCGTGAGGTAGATGGTGAAGGTGCCATTGCTCTCGGAGCCGGTCAGAGAGGTCCAAACCAGCTCGCCCGTATCGCGATAGTGTTCCGAATCAACTCCATGCACGGCGGCCGGTGTTGGGATGGTGGCCATGTTACTACTGTTCGGATTCCAGGAACGAATAAACCCCTTCCCATTGTCGTTTTCAGAGATCTTCACGCCACTGGGATCTGCTGAACCACCACTATTGGAATCAAAATCGGGATGGTCAACCCAATGCCCGTTTTCCAGACGAAAGCGGTGATTGCCAGTCGAATAACTCTTGACCGCAATCATAGGCCGATCGGCTTTGTCCAAGCTAATAGTCCCGTGACGATTGAGCCAATTATGATTAGGGTCATCCTTCATCTCCTCAATGATGACTTCGCCCTGATTGGGGCCCGCCGAGGGAACGATCGGAAATTGAATGGGTGTTCCATCCGACTTGAACACCGTCTTGCCACCGTCATCGGAGTAGGCGTAGAGAATGTGGGACCCAACGGCAGCCGGGTGTGGGCCGCGTATGTTTTTGCCGAGCATCCCGATCGAGATGTGCATGCGATTGTTGCTGTCCCAGCACGGATAGAAAGCTGATCCGCTGAATCCACTTTTGTCGGTAGCACTGCTGTATGCGGCAGCTCCTTCTGCCGATGCAAAGGAGATTGCTTTCCCCTTGGGTCCGAGGCCGCCAAGCGAAGTCCATAGCCGCGTGGTTTCGTCGTAAGAACACAACGGAAGGAATGAAGAAGACTGCTGCGCACTCCAGAACAACTGGCCCTTACGATCTTTCCGAAAGTGCGGGAAAGTGGTGTGCTTGGAAATGGGAAAGGGAAGAGGGGTGCCGGGGGGCGCGTCATATTCCAGTATTTGAGTAAAAGAGGAGATATCCTCGGGTTTTTTGGAACGCCAATAACCCATATCCATACGAGTGTGCATGTCGCCAGTCACATGGATGTAACCGGCGCGGTCGACGGCGATTTGCCAAGTCTTATGATTATTGTTGGATGCCGTGTAGCCTCTCGCTTTGGGATCGGTGCCTCCGACCAGGGGCTGGCTCGCCGCCGCCGAACCATCGAGGGGAATCTTGGCGACCATCATTCTTTCGTCACCCTGTCGCGCGTAAATCGTATAAACATTCCCCCTATAAACCGCAGTCTTACAACTATTAGCGTTCCTATTGATGGAAGCCGTGGTGAAAAGCGTGCGGGTTGTGAAGGTTTGACTTGTAAGCAGGAACGGTTCATCGACCGGGCCTGTAGAGGCAGCCGCACGTTGTGGCGCGACTGAAACGGGCTCGGAAGCATGGCTGATGTCGAAGCCAGTCAGCAGACTTGCCGATAGAATAAATTTAGCCAGTCCGGCCCATGGTTTAGTTGTTGTTGTCATCATATGTTTCTCCTTATTGTTGGTTGGCTTTTTTCGGTAGGCGGGGTTGTCAGTGGCCAACCATGGAGATTATTGAATGCTGGGAATTAGAATTCTTTGCTGATGCCTTGCTCATCGTTTCGACTCCACTCTCGGCGAGCACTGCTTGGAGTGGGCGTACGGCTTCGTGTTTGTTCAGGGTAGCGCTTCACTTCGACATCGTTCTTCTGCGCCACGCCGGGCGTGCTGCGGCCCTCGGCGATGAGCGTCTCCAACAGCGTCTTCATCTCGGCGACCTTCTCCGGCATCGCAGCGGCTAGGTTGTTCGTTTCGCCGAGGTCGTCGGCGAGGTTGTAGAGTTGCACGAGTTGCGATTGATCCCCGCCGGTGCCCCAGCCGCCGGAGCCGGGCGCGGGGATGTATTTCCATGAACCGCTGCGCAGCGCCGGTATGCCGCGAATGGATGCGCTCACGGCATTCTCACGAATGGGTTTGTCCTCGCCTTTGAGCAACGGCAACAGGCTGAAGCTGTCTTCACCGACGTTGTCTGGAAGCGGAACGCCGAACATGTCGGCAAAGGTTCGGAGGAAGTCGGCTTGATGCACGAGCCGACTGCAAACACCGCCAGGCTTCACCACGCCGGGCCAACGCACGACGAACGGCACGCGATGTCCGCCTTCCCAGGCATCGGCCTTGTAGCCACGTAACGGGCCGCTCGGATAGTGGCCCAGTTGCTCCAGGTCCTTCACGCCGACATAGGGCGCACAGCCGTTGTCGGCGGTGAAGATAACGAGCGTGTTGTCCGCCTCGCCGCTTTTCTCCAGCGCATCGAGCACGCGACCCACGACTGAATCCGTCTCCATCACGAAATCGGCGAAGAGATTGAGGTGGCTCTTATCTTTCCACTCGGAATTCACGGCGAGCGGGGTGTGCGGCGACGTGAGCGGCATGTAAACGAGGAAGGGCTCTTTCTTTCGCACGGACTCGTCGATGAACCGGATTGTGCGGTCTGCGAGCGCCGGCAGGATGCCTTCGAGTTTCCAATCCTTGAGCGCCGGGCCTTGGTTGCTGGCCTGATTGTTTCCCATCATCTGTCGCGGAAGGAACTCGGTGGGAATGCCGAACGTGCGATCGTTTTCGAGGAAGCAAAACGGCGGCCAGTTCGGCACGTCGGTGCCGAAGTAGAGATCAAAGCCACGCGTTGTCGGGCCGCCAGCGATGGGCTTGGAGAAGATGTTACGCCAAGCCGCGATCTGCTGCTCGGTTGCGACTGCTCCGGCGGTGGCAGCCTTCTTATTTGCCCGGCTCGCTTCGTCGGCAGGCTGCTTGGCAGGCGAGAGCAACGAACGCTGCTCCTTCGTGATGGGCCAATCCCAACCCAGGTGCCATTTCCCGACGCACGCGGTACGATAGCCCTGTTGTTTCGCGAGCGTGCCGATCGTCACGCGATCCGCTGCGATCAACGGCTCGCCGAACGGGCCGACGATCCCGCCCTGCAATCGCGTGCGCCAGTGATAGCGCCCGGTGAGCAAAGTGTAGCGCGACGGCGAACACACACCGGAGGACGAATGCCCATCCGTAAATCGCATCCCTTGTGACGCGAGCTTGTCGAGGTTCGGTGTGGGAATCTTCCCGCGATCGTGGTTGTTGCACTGCACATCTCCGTAGCCGAGGTCATCGGCGTAGATGATGAGGATGTTGGGCTTCGTGTCGGCAGCCAAAGCCTGGGTGCCGAGCAGCAGGCAGATCGCCAGGGTTGTTAAAATTGTTTTCATGGACTTGTCTTGTTTGGTTTCTTGATGAGTTCGATCGCCTTCTTCGCGAAGCGTTCACCGAGGAGCCGGAAACCTTCGGTCGTATAATGCACGTCTTTTATTAGCTTCCCGTCCGCACCGACCGTGCCTTTGTCGTTGTTGAGGTCGTCCGTATCCACCCATGCTCCGCGCGGGTCAGCCTCGGCAACCGCCATTTGGGTTTTACGCACCACCATCCAATTGGGGTTCTCGTCATCCGTTTGAAAATCACTCAGACGTCCAATCACCACGTTGATGTCCTGGCGTCCCATGTCCGTGCGCAGTTGCTCAATCAAACCCTTCAAGCTGACTTCATAATCCCCCGACAGATCCGGATTGGTATCTGACTCACCCTGCATCCAGACAAATGTCACGGTCTTAATGTTCTTGCCTTGAATAGCGACATTCACGCTGCCCATGAGGCGGTTGTATAAACCTCCGACCGTTTTCGGCGGATGACCTTCGGGCGATTTCCACGCCTTATACCAGAGGGCAATGGGTTTACCGTTCTGGGCATCCTTGACGACGATCACGTTCTCTTTGCCAAATGCAGCTTCCACCGTGGGCGTGAACGAAATATCTGGATTGAGTTTCTTCATGTTGGACTGGCCGGAGAGGATGAACAGGTGCTTTCCGTCTTCAGCCGCGGTAGCGAAAGCATGGGCATACAACAGCAGACAGGTGGTCAGGAACGTGACGCTTTGTTTCATGGCGTAGAAGTAGCAAGAAGTTTCTTGAGCGTGGCCAGGACTTGGAGACGATGGAAAAATGCTTCCTGGTTTATCACCTTCATTTTTTCGATTCCGTGACGGTCATTTTCTCCAAGTCATAGACCGCCCGGAACGGACCGGCGCCGACGTAGACCTGCGGATCCCCGAATTTCGCTTTCATAAACGGACCGTCGAACACGAGAGCCGGTTCGAGATTCGGCGGTTCGCCGTTGATCAGTGCCCGCTCCAGCGGCTTGGCATTCTGATTGTAAAACCAGGTGATCACCGCGCCACCTTTCGGCTGATATTCGATGCGGGATTTGGCCTGCTCGATTGTGATGGTGCCTTCCAGAACCGTCTTCTGGAACTGCTCGAACGTTCCGTCTCGGTCCGGATAGCCTGCATGGATCAGGATCGGCAGAAACTTGCCGGTCGGCGCCGCTATGCGCTGCTCCTCCTTGATTGTCCAGTGAGGCTTGTAATCAGTATCCCATTTGTAGCCTGTAGCCGCCGCCCCTGCGGCCGGATCAATAAAACGGACGGCGGCATAACCGCTGTCGGCCGCCGCAAAGATCCAGCCCTTGATGTCGACCATCTTGAGGGCGCCGGAGAAAAGCACTTGCATCTCCTCGACTCTCTCCGAGTCCCCAAATTGTTGTAGTATCAACACATTCTCATGCTGGATGTTCCAATACGCTCTGCCGCTGCGCCCGCTGGCCACCTTGCTGGGAATATTCTTTTGCGTGGGAAAAACCCATTGTCCGCTCTGGAACAGCAGGGTGTTCGCACGCTGCTGATCCGACGAGGGATGGTAGGTCAGATTCGGATTCAACAAGGCACAGCCCAGGGAATATCCCGGGGTGCGATACACGTAATTGATCAGCCTTGAATCGCGGGCGTACCCCGGTATCGGCAACTCTTTGCGGATCTCGCCTGGCAACCGGTTATAAATCACATAGGGCTTGACCGTACCCTTGGCCCGGCGCAACACCACAGCAATCGCGGGCGCCTGATAGTCGCTCAGTTCAAAATCGATGCTAAACCTGCCATCTCCCACTCCCTCGCCATACACCAGATTTATGATTCCGGCATGTTTGTTGATGCCGGGCATTCCCGCCCGGCTGCGTCCGCCACCCCGGACACCATTGACGGAGAGCTCTTCCTCTTCGATGAACACCAGATCCAACACCATCTTCGCCACCTGGCGGATTTCCCGATCTGGGGCCAGTGTGCATAAGCGCACAAGGTGTTCATGAGTGATATGGGCATAACCCGAGCCCGGTTCCGCCCACAGCCCCGCCATCACGCGGTCGCGAAGCATGTCGATCAGATGCGGCTTAATGATTGCAAACCACTCTTCAATAGTCTTGCCGTCGATACGCCGATTCGCATACGCCGGATCTTTACGCAGGACGTCGAGCGCGAGGTACATCGGCGGCTTGTAGCGGATTTCATGGTTTTCATTGCCCCACATCTTGCTCCAATCCAACGGCAGCAGTTCATAGGGTTTTCCGTCCTGGTATTTGCTCATGTTTTGCGCAAAAGACCCCTTCGGGCCTTCGGAAGACCCCTCCGGATTCAGCCAATAATTCGCGAAACGCCACATCGTCTCTTTGAGGAGCGCGATGGTTTCGGGTTCCAGGCGATCGGGAAATTTGCCGCCCGGTCCGAAGTAGCAATACCAACCGGTGCTCACATCCGCGTGGGTCTGCTTCTCTCTGGATGCGGTCACGGAGGCCCGGATGAAGGCGTTGGCTTCCGGCAACCACTTCTTCTGTTGTAAGGCCGCCATCCAATTGTCCGGGCCACCGACCTTGGCTGCTTCCGGAGCCATTCGCTTGGCCAGCGCCTCAATCCGCAACGCTTTGGACTTCTCCCAGGTTTCCTCAACCATTCCCTGCAGGTTCTTCGGATCGACGCCTTGATCAAAGACCAGTTGCAGGTCGCCCGTCGCAAGTTCCGGCGGCACGGAAGCGAGTTCGGAAGCATTGCCGATCCCGCCCCCTGTCAGCAGACTCGCCGATGCAATGAATATGGCCAGTACAGACCATGGTTTACTTGTTGTTTTCATATTTAGATCGTTCCTATTGTCATTATTGACTGGATGTTTTTCTCGGTAGCGAAAGGCGTCGGTGGAGTGAAGGTCTCATAGATGACATGGCTTCCGTCAGAGGCTCCGATTGGAGTGATTGAGCAGCAATCGTTCTAGTTGTCTCATTGACGTGCGGTCATTTCGTTTTACTTGTCGAGCAGACTCGGCCGCCCGGCCTCGTATTGGACTTTGATTTCCTGTGAAGTCAGCGATCGTTTCCAGATGGCGACTTCATCCATGCGGCCCTTGAACGCGCGTTTCGGTACATGGTGCCAATCGGTTATCGCCAGCCAGTTCCCCAGGCGGCACTCACCCGGAGCGACGCGGACATCCGCTGGGCAGGCCTGCTCCCCCATCAAATCGCCATTCACATATGTCCGGTGTTTTTTCTCGGCGATCGAGACGACGCCGACGACGTGCTGCCATTTCCCGAATTGAAGCGGATTGCCCATTGCGGCTCGTGCCGAAGGGGGCCTGCCGTTCACATTGGCCCAAACCTGCCCGCGGCGATTGATCTGAAAATGGAGGTCGCCGGAATCAAAACGGTCCGAGTTGAGTAGCGCGTTGTATTCGTAATCGAGTCGGTCGACGTTTACCCAGAATGCGATCGTGAACTCCTCGTACTCGCCGGGAATCGTGAGGCGAACGAAATCGTCGTCGCGATCGAACAGCAGCGCCGACTTGCCCGGCCAGCGGCTTGACGTCCAACGCGCGCCTTCGATTCGACCATCCGAGGCAACGGGATGAGCCGCGTGGTTTTTCAGCGATTCAGCTTCCTCGAAGGGATAGAACCCGATCAGATCAGGGTCTTGCACTAGCTCCGCACAGTGGGCTTGCCAACGTAAGAAGCCGATCGCGCCAGGCGCGAGGAAGCGGCCCTCTTGCGGTGAGCCGGTCGGCTTCAGGACTCCCTGCTTGAGGACCACCGATTGCCCCTGGGTTACCGATGCGATCAGCTTTTTTGAACCCGGCCCTCGGGCATCTACCTGACCGTCGAAAACATGCAACTCGTTCGCCCCGGACTTTTGATCGACGGCGACTCCGAATTCGGTCCCGAGATCCTCGTAATCCATTCCCGGCGTCGCAACGGTGAAACCCTTCGCCGCCGGCGGGGCGATCGCTCGAATCGCACCATCATGGAGCGTCAGGCGGAGGGCATTATCGATCCGAAAGGCAGCCGGAGACTTCATCAGGATATCGGCACCATTTTCAAATCGGAGATGGATCGCCCCTTTCGTAAGGCGATACTCCCCGGAATCGAACTTGACGTTATCGGGGCCGAAGCCGTCTTCAAACTTGGCGTCGGCCTCATCGACGAGCAGCCCCAGAAATCGTTCGGCCTGCGGCGGCGACTTGGGGTCGACGACCGGCGAAGTGTATTGCTTACCGAACAGCACGAACGCAAGAACCGCGGCAATGCCCCAAGGAATGATGACCTGAATTCGTAAGCCATGTGCGCCGATCACAGGTCTCAATGTCGCTTTCGGTTCATTACTCGTCTCCAACGATCGCGGCGCAGTCCGCGGCCCCGAAGCGGAAATGAATCCATACGGTTCGCCGAGCCGCGATTGATTTGCGACGGACGCCGCCGTCGCCAAGTCGATCAGCCCCTCGTCGATCGTTGCGCGACGACGCAACTTAGCGCGGGCTTCGGGATCGTCTCTCAGCAATTGCTGAAGCAATTCGCCTTGCTCGGGCGTCAGGCTTCCATCGAGATAACCGTCGATCAGATCGCTAGTGGTATCGTTCATACGGCCGGGTCGCTCCGTTGCTCGAGTTGGCGCTGGATACACGCTTCGAGTTCCTGACGAATACGCCTCAACAGCTGATACATCGCATCGGGCTTCTTACCACGTTGCCGAGCCAAAGCATTGATCGATACGCCGGGGGTGTATGCCTCGATTACGAAATCTCGCCGCTCCCGCGGTAGTTTCTCGAGGCAACCTTCGAGTTGTGCGATTTGTTGCGACCTCAACGACAATTCTTCTTCACCTTCTTTGCACAGTTGCTCGATCACATCCTCGTCGAGCACAAACCGGTCCCGGGCCAAGCCCCGGCGGAATTTCATGATCTCGAACCGGGAGATCACGCAGACCCAGCGGGCGAAGTCGGCGTCCGCCTGCTTGAGTTCGTGAAACTTCTTCCATGCGATCAGACTGACGTTCTGCATCACCTCGGCGACGTCGTAGGACGAAGGGAGCGAGGCCCGAATAAAGGCGCGTATCTCGGGTTCATGCTTCGTCAGCAACTGGACGAAGCGGCCTTCGCTCTGCGGGTGGGTTGGATCTGAGTCTGACATAATGCCTCGTCTTATCACTCCCGCTCGTGCCGAAGTCTGATGCGAAAAATGACTTTCTCATCAAAAGTCGGGAAAGTCCCGCAGACGCGGCTTGCCCAAATCCTTTCCAACGAACCGGTAGGTAATCGCCGCCGAGGCGGCGCAAAGCAAAATCTATGCCCAGTCGCCTAGCCTCATTGACGTCCGCGCGGATCCACGCCGGCCCCGCCGTTTGGGGAGTCTTTTGAGCAAATATTCATTGCTGGTTCACGGTGAACTCCGCGACTTTCGATAAGAAAGCCGTTTTTGCACATCAGGAATCGGCACGAGCGGGAGTGATAAGGCGAGGCGTTATCTCAATCTTCCAACCGAGCACCCCGAAGTTGTCGCGCAGCTGACAACCGACCCAGGCCATTGCTGCAAGCAGCGAAAAACTAATGTTTGCTACCGGAAGCTTTCTCCCGCCGAAAAAATCCCTGCGTTTGTCCCCATGAAACCATCCCTAATCTTCCTGCTCCTCGTCCTCTGCGCCGTGGCCACGTCGGCAAATGCGCAGACGAAACCGAACGTCCTGCTCATCGTCGCCGACGACCTCGGCCTGCAACTGTCTTGTTATGGCGACAAACATATCCGCACGCCGAACATCGACGCGCTGGCTGCTTCCGGTGCTCGATTCAAAACCGCGTACGTCGCGCAGGCCTCCTGCAGCCCGTCACGAACCTCGATCTTCACGGGGCTGTTTCCGCATACCCACGGCCACATCGGATTGGCGAAGCCGAACAATCCCCCGCTGCGCGAGGAATTCCGCGACCAGACCCTGCCCGCGCTGATGAAGGCCGCAGGCTATCGCACCGGGATCATCGGCAAGCTGCATGTGAATCCCAAGAGCGCGCTTCCTTTTGAATTCAACCGTAATGCCGATCTCGGGCCGAACGGCGCTCGCGAGATCCGCGCCATGGCGGAGGCGGCGGGAGAATTCATCGGCGCCGATCGCGCGAAGCCTTTTTTCCTGATGATGAGCTATGTGGACCCGCATCATCCCTTCGCCGCGCAAATGGACGGCCTGCCGGAAAAGCCGACCCTTCCCGGCGAGGTACCGCCGTGGCCGTTTCAGCAGGTCGAGGACGAGACCACGCGCAAGGAAGCGGCGAACTACTACAACTGCGTGCGTCGCCTCGATACGGGGGTCGGTCTGTTGATGGCAAAACTCAAGGCGGCAGGCGCCGATGAAAACACGTTGATCGTTTTCCTCGGTGATCACGGACCGCCGTTCGCACGCGCCAAGACGAGTTGTTATGAAGCCGGCCTGCGCGTCCCCTTCTTGCTGCGTTGGCCGGGCGTGACTCAGCCCGGCTTCGTGAGCGACGCTTTCGTCTCCTCGGTAGATATTCTGCCCACGATCCTAGACGCCACCGGCATCGAGATCCCCGCGCATGCCCAAGGCCGCTCTTTGCGCAAGGTCGGAGCCGGCGACGTCACCGGTTGGCGCAACACGTTGGCGGGTGAATATCATCAGCATGGCGAGAGTCCGTTCTTCCCCCGCCGAGCGCTTCGTGACGCGCGGTTCCAAGTCATCCACAACTTGCTCGCCGGGAAAGCCATCACATTGCCTAGCGTCGATGGCGACACCGCACACCTCGTCGCCCAAGCAGCGGCCTACGCAGGCACCTCGGCCCGCAAGGCGATGGAACTTCTACCCAATCCGCCGGAGTGGGAACTCTACGATCTGGAGGCCGACCCAGGGCAATTCCAAAACCTCGCCGCCGATCCCGCCCATGCCGAAACCCTCAAGCGGATGCAGGGACTACTGCACGACTGGCAAACGGAAACACGAGATCCCTTCCTCGACCCCGCCGTGGTGGCAAGGAAGCACGCCGAGGTAAACGAGAAGGGGAAGTCGCTCATACCGCAATGAGTCTATGCACATCCACTTGAACTCCATTAGTCGTTTTGACGAAGCACTCTGAAATCAATATTTCCGCCTCAACTAGGCCACCAAAAAAACCACCGATTAACTGCCGTGAATCAAACCATTACTCTCCTCACCGTTTTGCTACTCGTCCCAATGACGACGCTACAAGCTGCCGACAAAGCGGACCTTGATCGACTCGTGGCGGAGACTCACGACGCTTCGCTTAAGCTGAGAGATGAGGCCTTACGCAAGACCATCGCCAAGGACACGGTTTGGCCCTCGGGCACTTGGGGGGACAATCTCTGGACCCTCGCGGCCCTCTATTTAAACGAGCAGGTGGATACGGCTAACGCACGCCTGCTCAAGCCGGCGAACGACTACATCGAGTTGATTCGGAAACATGGGAACCAACCCGTCACCACTCCCGAGCAGCCGGGAATCGCGCCCTGGACCTTCTTTTCCGTCACCGACTATGTGCGGACCCTCTGCCTCTTTCATTCGAAGAGCACACACTTTCCCGGCCGACTGAAGCCGGAAACGGAAGCCGCAATGAAGGAGGCACTCTGGCTTTGGGTCAGTGGGGAAAGTCGGATTGCCGACGCAGGCCAGGACAAACTGTTCCTGTTGCTTGGTACGGAGAATCACGATCTGAACCGGCGGCCGAACTACTATCTGATCACCGCGATGTTGAACGATGACCCGGCTTTTCGTGATCGTAAACTGCGTGACGGCCACAGCGTTGCGGAACACGCCGAAGCCCACGCGGCGTTTCTCCGCGAATGGCCCCGTCGTCGAGCAGCTGCCGGACTTTGGGTTGAGGTCGGTTCGAACGGCTATCAGAAATACTCCTGGCCGGCACTGTTCAATCTGCACGAACTCGCCCCCGATCCTGTCATCCGCAAGCGCTTCGGCCTGTTGCTCGATCTGGCGTTCATCGAAGATGAGCAGATCTCCGTGCGCGGCCGCCGCGGCGGGGGAAGAAGTCGGGCCTATTCCGGCGCCAACAGCTTCGAGCCCTACAAGAACCTCCTCTTCGCTGCGGAAGGTCATTCGACAGGATCCAGTCATTCCCGCGTGATCGAAACCAGCCGCTACCAACTGCCGCCCGAGGCGATCTTCCTACGCAAGCGGGCCTTTGCGGCGACGGAGCCGTTCGTCATCCGCAATCGCGTCCTCGGTGAGCTCGAAAGGGCCAAGTCAGGTGAAGACGCAGGCGAGCGGCTCGCCGCCGACTCCGCGTTGGTCAACTACGCCTATCGTACGCCCCATTATCTCCTCGGCAGCACCCTCCAGGATCCGGCTCTCACGACACCCGATCTTAAAGGGGGCCTGACCCTGAAGTATGCCGGGATCTCCAGACAGAATCGTGCCTGCGGCATGCTCTTCGATGACCCGGCCGGTAAAGAGATATGCGCCGTCTACCCGATGATCGAGCATGGGGGCGGCGGCCGACCTCAACACTCTTTCTGGAGCGTGCAGCACGAGAACGTGCTCATCCTCCAGCGCATAGCGCCCCTGGGCCGCACCTTCCTCGGGTCTTACAACACCGACGCGATCGGCATCGGCTTCGAGGGCGAGGCGCTCAAAAAGGTCGAGGACGGTGGCTGGATCTTCGCTCACAACGGTAAGGCCTTCGTCGGCGTGAAATTCCTCGACGGCGGATACCGATGGGACGAGAAGAAGTCGCTGGCGACGCCCGCCGAGTTCGACAAAGCCACCGACAAGTCGCGCGTCCTCCTGCACGCCGGTGACATCGCGAGCCACGGGTCATTCGACGAATTCAAAGCCGACGTGCTGGCCGGACGCCTAAACGTCACGCCTGACAAGGTGGATTACCGGTTCGGCCCAACTTCCACGCATCTCGAAGTCGCGATCTATGATGCCAAGGCCCTCGAGCGCTTTACAATGCCGCTCATCAACGGCAAGCCCGCGGACTTGCGCCCGGCGAAGACCTACCAGAGTCCTTTTCTCAATGCCGACTTCGGCAGCGACAAGATTTCCGTGAGCGTCGGCCCGGTACATCGGCTGTTAGACTTTTCGCAGTCAACCATCGGCGATGACATACAATAACAAATCCGAATACCAAAATGAGATTCACCAACTTTCCGAGCATCCTGTTACTAATCGCTTTGTCGACGACGACCCTCGCGGAGGAAAAGTCTACCAAAGTGCCTTCCGGTCGGTCGTACACCTACAAAACATCCGCCGGCAAACCGCGCGCGATGGAAATCTATTTTCCGCCGAATCACGACCCTACGAAGTCGAAAGTGCCGGGCATGATCCTCTTTCACGGCGGCGGCTGGAGCGGCGGCTCGCTGGATCAGTTCCGCTTCGCCTGCGCCTACTTCGCCGGCCGTGGGTTGGTCTGCGCTACGGCTGAGTATCAGATGCTCCGCAAGGACGACACTGCGGACCTGCCAAAGGGCGAATCGCGCAAGCGCGTTTGTGTCGTTGATGCGAAGAGCGCCATCCGTTGGTTCAAGCAACATGCGGGTGAACTCGGCATTGATCCCGCTCGCATCATCACCGGCGGCGGCAGTGCGGGCGGCCACATCAGCGCTCTAGCCACCATGAACCCCGGCCTCAACGATCCGGCTGATCCGAAGGACATCAACACGAGCGTTGTCGCCTATCTTTGGTTCAACCCCGCCTTTTCCCCGGGTGATGACAAGGATCCCGAGATCCACATCCTGCACCATCAACAGGCGGATGTCCCGCCGGCAATCGTATTCTTCGGCGATCAGGACAACTGGAAGGAAGGCTGGGACACGGCCCAAGGGAAATGGCGATCTCTCGGCACGAAAACCATCGAACTTCAGATCGCTCCCGGCCAGTCGCACGGCTTCTTCAACAAAGAGCCATGGCGCACCCTCACGCTCATCTCCGCCGACGAGTTTTTGGTCAAGCAAGGCTTGCTCGCCGGCAAGCCGACTCTCCAGGCCCCGGCCACGGCGGAGAAACTTATTGCCGATCCCAAAGAATGAAACAACGAATTATTATCCTGACGGCCTGCCTGCTCCTTTGCGTTCAGGCTAGTACCTCTGCTGCCGACAAGCCCAACATCCTCGTCATCCTCGCCGATGACCTGGGGGTCGGCGATATGCACTTATTGAATCCCGGGCATGGCAAGATCAAGACGCCGCATCTCGACCGCCTCGCCGCCGCAGGGATGACATTCACCGACGCTCATAGCGGCTCGTCGGTTTGCACACCGACGCGTTACGGACTGCTGACCGGTCGTTACGCCTGGCGAACGCGATTGCAAGCCGGCGTGCTCGACGGCGGTAACGATGAACCGCTCATCGTCGCGGATCGGCTCACCTTGCCGGGCCTGCTCCGACAACACGGTTACTCGACAGGTTGCATCGGCAAGTGGCACCTCGGCTTCAACTCCGAGATGGCTTCCTCTAAGCCCGCAAAAAAGCCGCGCGGCGGGCTGCCCGTAGGCTCTCGCATCGTCGGCGGCCCGACGACCCGCGGGTTCGATTACTACTGGGGCTGTTCCAATGCCCGCACGATGTCGAGCCTGATCGAAAATGACCGCGTAATCGAAAGCGTCGAACCGATCGCGATGCTGCCGCGTTTGACGAAGCGGGCTGTCGATTATCTGGGAGAACGCGCCGCCGACGCTAATGCCGGCCGCCCGTTCTTTCTCTATGTGCCGCTGACATCGCCGCACACGCCGATCATCCCGACCGAGGAGTGGCAAGGCAAAAGCGGTCTCGGCGACTACGGCGATTTTGTGATGCAAACCGACGCCGCGGTCGGCGACTTGCTCGCGGCCCTCGATCGACACGGTTTAACGAACAACACGCTCGTTGTCTTTTCCAGCGACAACGGCTGCTCACCGCAGGCCGGTATCAAAAAGCTCGAAGCTCAAGGTCACTTCGCGAGCGGGCCGTTTCGCGGCTACAAGGCCGATATCTGGGAAGGAGGCCATCGAGTGCCGTTCTTCGTGCGTTGGCCGGGCATCGTCAAGCCTGCGAGCAAAAGCTCGCAAACGATCTGCCTCGGCGATCTGATGGCGACATGCGCTGAGTTGCTAGGAGCAAAACTACCCGAAGCCGCTGCCGAGGATAGTATCAGCATTCTGTCGCTGCTGCGAGGCGACGACAAGCCGGTTCATGACGCGGTCGTGCATCACTCGATTAACGGTCGCTTCGCAATTCGCGCCGGAGACTGGAAACTGGCGTTCTGCTCAGGCTCGGGCGGTTGGGGTAGTCCGAAGGACGAAGTCGCCGGACAACAGGCGCTCGCCGAGGTGCAGTTATATAATCTCGCCGACGATCCGGGCGAGAAAACCAACCTGCAACAAGAATATCCGGAGGTCGTCGCGCGTCTGACTACTCAGATGCAGCAATTCATCGCCGACGGACGTAGCACTCCCGGGGCGAAGCAGCCGAACGATGTCAACATTCAGTTGTTCAAGAAGCCGATTCCATCGCCCAAGAGAACAAAATGATTCGGTTGCTTTTCTTGTTGCTCGTTCTCATTGGTGCAGCGGCCTGTCACGCCGCCGACAGAGCGGATACGCCGCCTCCACCTAAGCCCAATATTCTGTTCATCGTCTCAGACGATCAACGCGGAGATTGCGTCGGCGCGCTGGGACATCCCGATCTGAAAACGCCGGCCCTCGATACGCTTGTCGCGCGCGGCCATGTGTTTCGCAATACCTACTGCATGGGTAGCATGGTCGGCGCGGTCTGTCAGCCGAGTCGAACCATGCTGATGACGGGCCGTTCTCTGTGGCGAGTTCCGGGGCGTACCGAAGTCGAAACGCCGACGATGGGTTCGGTGTTCCGCAAAGCGGGTTACGACACGTTGTTTATCGGCAAGCAGGGCAACACCTATCGACCCGGTAACGAAGCCTTCGAGACGTTCGTTTACCACGGCGAGAAGAACCATATCGAAGCCCCGATCTACATGGCGGATAAGACGATCGAGTGGCTGCGCGAGCACCCTAGCGGCGCAGGCAAACCTTTCTTCATCTATCTCGGTCCGCCGGTGCCGCACGATCCGCGCGTGTCCCCGGCGAAGTACATGGAAATGTACGATCCGGCGAAACTCACGCTGCCGAAGAGTTTTATGCCGCAACATCCGTTCGACAACGGCGAGTTGCGAATCCGTGACGAAATGCTGGCTCCGTTCCCACGCACGGAAGCGGAGATGCGTCGACAACTGGCGGACTACTACGCGATCACGTCGCATCTCGATTTTCACGTCGGTCGGGTTCTAGATGAGTTGAAAGCGCAAGGTCGGCTCGAGAACACGCTCATCGTCTATACCAGCGACCATGGCCTTGCGGTCGGCGGAATGCACGGTCTGATGGGCAAGCAAAATCTCTACGAGCACAACAAGCCGCCGCTGATCATCGCCGGACCAGGCATCGCCCCAGGTAAGAGCGATGCGCTCGTCTATCTCTACGATTTGTTCCCCACGCTCTGCGACTACGCCGGCCTCGCGGTTCCTGAACGAGTCGACGGCCGTAGCTTGCTGCCGGTGATCAAGGGAGAGAAAAAGGGGGTCCGCGATTTGTTGCTCGGCGGCTATCGCGACTGCCAGCGGATGATTCGCGACCAACGCTGGAAGCTGATCGAGTACCGAGCCGCAGACGGTCGTCATACCCAACTGTTCGATCTCGAAAACGACCCGGATGAGTTGAGCAACCTGGCCGCCGATACGGCACACGCAGAGACTTTGGCGAATCTCCGCCAAAAACTCGCTGCCGCTCGTGACGCATCCGGAGATCCGATCGACTTCGAGGCGCCTTTTTCCCGTATCGGCGACGGCAAGGGAGCCTCCGCAAAAAAGAAGAAAGTTAAGGACTCGCCATGAAGCAAATCCCAATCGCGTTTGTCTGCCTATTGTTGGTTCAGTGGACTGAACAACATGTCGCCGATGCCAAGCAGCCCAACATCGTCATCTTGTATGCCGACGATCTGGGGTGGGGTGATCTGAGCGTTCAGAATCCGCAGTCGAAGATTCCCACGCCGCACCTGGATCGTTTGGCCGGCGAAGGGATGCGATTTACGAATGCCCACAGTTCATCGGGCATTTGCACGCCGAGCCGTTATGCCCTGCTCGAAGGGCGCTACCATTGGCGCAAGTTCCACGGCATCGTGAACTCGTTCGATCAACCGGTTTTGGACGACGAGAAAACGACGCTGGCCGAGTTGCTCAAAACCAAGGGGTATCGGACCGCTTGCATCGGCAAATGGCATTTGGGGTGGGACTGGAATGCGATTAAGCGACATGGCTCGAAAGGCGACGGCAAAGGCTTCGCTCCTGATGCCTTCGATTGGTCGAAGTCGATTCCCGGCGGTCCCTTATCCCACGGCTTCGACTATTACTTCGGCGACGATATTCCCAACTTCCCGCCATACGCGTGGTTCGAGAACGATCGCGTCGTCACCGAACCGACGCAGCGGTTGACGACCACAAAGCCGACCGCCGAAGGGAAATGGGAATCGCGTCCCGGACCGGCCGTGAAGGACTGGGACTTCTGGGCCGTGATGCCGACCCTCACGGAAAAGGCCGTCGACTGGATCGGGAAGCGGAAGCAAGACGAACCGTTCTTCCTGTACTTCCCCTTCACTTCGCCTCATGCGCCGATCGTTCCCACGTCGGATTTTCAAGGTAAGTCGCAGGCCGGAGGCTACGGAGACTTCGTGGCGCAGACCGATGCGACCGTGGGACGCGTGATGCAAGCCTTGGAAAAGGGAGGCTTCGCCGAGAACACGCTCGTCATCTTCTCCGCCGACAACGGGCCGGAGGGATACGCCTACGAGCGCGTGAAGAAGTTCAACCACCGTAGTATGGGACCGCTGCGAGGGGTGAAACGTGATCTGTGGGAGGGGGGCCACCGCGTGCCGCTGGTCGTGCGTTGGCCGAAAACCGTTCCTGCGGGACGGGTCAGCGACGACCTGTTGAGCCAGATCGATCTCTATGCCACGATCGCCGCCGTCGTCGGTGTCGAAATCCCCGCCGGTTCTGCTGAAGACAGCTACAATCAACTCCCGTTGCTCCGCGGCGAGTCACCATCCGCACGCGACACGCTCGTACACAACACCAATCCCAAAGGCTACGCGCTGCGGCACGGCGACTGGGTACTTATCGAGGCGAAGACCGGAGGCGTGACGAAAGTCCCGTCCTGGTTCGACGAAGCAAATGGTTACGCCGAAAACACGCAGCCAGGCGAACTCTACAACCTGCTTAACGACCTCGGACAGAAGAAGAATCTCTACGCCGAAATGCCGGAGAAGGTCACGGAGTTGCAAGAACGCCTCCGAGCCGTCCGCGGCAAAGGCCAAGTCCGCTAAATCAATCACGCCCCATCGGAAGGACTGCCTCGTGAAACGCGCCCTGTTTGTCCTCCTCGCTTTATCGAGCATCGCTCCTCAATCCTCGGCAACGAGCCACGGTGCCGAGTCGGTCAAGCCGAACGTCGTGATGATTTATATCGACGACCTGGGCTATGCCGACATCGGCCCGTTCGGCGCAACGAAGCAGAAGACGCCGCACCTCGACCGGATGGCGCAAGAAGGGCTGAAGCTCACCAGCTTCTACGCCGCGCCGGTCTGCTCCGTCTCACGAGCCCAATTGTTGACGGGGTGTTACGGAGCGCGCGTTTCGGTCCCCGGCGTGTTCGGTCCCGCCAATAAGAACGGACTGCATCCCCAAGAAAACACCATCGCCGACCTGCTCAAGCGGCAGGGCTACGCTACGATCTGCATCGGCAAGTGGCACGTCGGCGATCAGCCGGATTTTTTACCCACCAAACAGGGCTTCGATCATTACTTCGGCATTCCATATTCGAACGACATGCAACGGCCAGCTCGAGAGACCGGCGAGCGGGTCGTGCCGCTCGTCCGCGACGACAAGGTCGCCGAGTTGCTCACGGATGAAGCCCAGTCGCGAATCGTCGAGCGGTACACCGACGAAGCCTTGAAGTTCATTCGCGAGAATCGGCAGCAACCGTTTTTTCTTTACCTGCCGCACACGGCGGTTCACACTCCGATCTATCCGGGCGAGGCGTTCCGCGGCAAGTCGGCCAACGGTCGCTTCGGCGATTGGGTGGAAGAGGTCGATTGGAGCGTCGGCCGCGTACTTGATACGCTGCGCGAGTTGAAGCTCGCTGAAAACACGTTGGTGATGTTCAGTAGCGACAACGGCCCCTGGCTGATCAAAGGTTCCGATGGAGGGAGCGCCCTACCGCTCCGCGGAGGTAAAGGAAGCACATGGGAAGGGGGCGTACGCGTGCCGACGATCGCTTGGTGGCCTACGAAAGTGATGCCGGGAACGACCTGCGACGCCGTCGCCGGCACGATCGATCTGCTCCCGACGTTCGTCAAGCTCTCCGGAGGAACGGTTCCCGCGGAGCCGATGATCGATGGCCGCGACATCAGCGGGCTCTTGTTCGGCACCTCCAAGGAATCGCCGCGCGACGCACATTACTACTTCGCAGGCTATAACATTCAAGCAGTGCGGCAAGGCCCTTGGAAGTTGGCTCTGGTACCGCAGTCGGAGTCGATGGGGAAAGGAGTTCCTAGCGACGCCGCCGGCAAGGCACCTCGCCTCTACCATCTCGATCGAGAGATCGGCGAACAGACGAATCTCGCGGTCGAAAACCCGGAAATGGTGCAGCGTCTCCAAGCATTGGCCGCGGCAATGAGCGCGCGCATCGGTGGAAATGAGCCGAGCGAACGTCGCCCGGCGGGGGTCGTCGAGAATCCGCAAACACTTTATCCGACGGATTCCGCCAAAACCCGCACCACCAAGAAGAAGTTGAATTAAACTGTGAGCCGGTCGCTCCTCCCTCAATTAGCTCCTCTCAAGTCATCGCGTTCGGAAAGCTCCATGAGACAACTCGTCGCCGCTCCCCTCCCCTTGTTGAAATCCGTTTGGTCCGTGGCGCTTTGCTTGGTGTTTGCCGCGGCCGATTTCGCCGTCGCCGCGCCGCTTGTTTTCGAAGGCGGTGAAGGCCCCGGAAAGGGACGGCACGTCGTTTTCCTCGCCGGCGATCACGAATATCGCTCCGAGGAGTCGCTGCCGGAACTTGCCCGCATCTTGGCGAAGCATCATGGCTTCAAGTGTACGGTGCTGTTCAATATCGATCCGGCGACCGGCGAGATCGTGGCCGGCAACTCCAACATGCCGGGCCTCGAAGCACTCGACACGGCCGACCTCGCCGTCGTGTTCCTACGGTTCCAGAATTTCCCGCCGGAGCAGATGAAGCACTTCGATGACTATCTTAACCGCGGCGGCCCGGTGGTCGGGCTGCGCACGGCGACGCATGCCTTCAAAATGAAGGCCGGCGATCCGTTCGCGAAACAATCGTACGACTACAAGGGGAAGGACTTCGAGCTCGGCTTCGGCCACCAAGTGCTCGGGCAAACTTGGGTCGGACACTACGGCGCTAATCATCGCCAGAGCACGAAGATTACGATCATCCACGACAAGAAAGCACATCCGATCTTGCACGGCGTGAAGGACGTTTGGGTGCAAGCCGGCGGCTACGTCGGCAAACCGATCGACGGCGAGATCCTTACGACGGCGCAGCCGCTCAACGGTATGACGCCCGATTCCCCCGCCGATGCGACGAAGCCGCCGATGCCTTCCGAGTGGACTCGCACCTATAAATCCGCCTCCGGAAAAACCGGCCGCGTCTTCACGTCGCTGTACGGCACGTCGGAAGACATTCTGAACGACGGCTATCGTCGCCTGCTCGTCAACGGCTGCTTCTGGGCTCTCGGCCTCGAAGATGCAATCAAGCCCGACGCGAACATCGCATTCGTCGGACCGTTCAAGCCCAACACCTTCGGCGGCGGCGCGTATGCGCGCGGCATCAAGCCGGAGATGTATGCGGGATTCGAAAGCCCGATCCCGGCGAACAACTGCACGAAGGATATGAACTCGCGGCCTACTAAGAAGCCGGCTGCCGACAACAGCGGGCCGAAGAACGCCGCGCCCGCCGCGACCGTAACGAGCACCGGTAAGCCCGCCCGCTTCGTGCGCATCGAACTTCCGGGCGACAAACGCATCCTCACGCTCGCGGAAGTGGAAGTCACCAGCGGCGGCAAGAACGTCGCGCTCGGCGGCAAGGCCACACAGTCGAGCACCTACGGCGGTGCACCGGCGTCGCGCGCCATCGACGGCAACAAGAGCCCCGACTACGGCAAGGGCGGTCAGACCCACACCGCCAACGAAGGTACGACTCTCCCCTGGTGGGAACTCGATCTCGGTCGGGCCGTCGAGGTCGAATCCGTCGGCCTGTGGAATCGGCAAGGCTTCGAGAGCCGACTCGACGGCTTCACGCTCACGCTGCTCGATGCCGATCGCAAGGTGGTGTTCCGCGCAGCCGGCGTGGCCGCACCCCAAGCGCTGAAGATCGACGTCAAGACCGACGCGCAACCCGTCTATCTCACCTACGACGGCAAGCCCGGCGAGCCTTCGAAGAGCACCGCTGCTGCACCGCCGGCCGCGTCGAACGAACCGCCGCTTGCCGACGTTCCGGCCGACTATCGCGATCCGACTCCGTTTACGTTTCGGCAGGGAGACGTCGTCGCGATTTTGGGCAACGGCTTGCCGGATCGGATGCAGCACGACGGTTGGTTCGAAACGCTGTTGCAAAGCGAGCTGCGCGAACAGCAGGTTCGCTTCCGCAACATGAGCGCCAGCGGTGATCGGCCGAACTCCTACCCGCGCAGCAGTGGCGCGACTTCAATGACGCGCTATCTTCAGCACGTGAAAGCAGACGTCGTATTTGCCTTCTTCGGCTACAACGAATCGTATGACGACAAGCCCGACGACTACAAACGGCAGTTGCTCGAGTTCGTCAAAAAGACGCGCGGCTCGAAGGCGAACGGCAAAACCTTTCCGCGGATCGTGCTCTTCAGCCCCATCGCCCATGAAGACACGCACAATCCGAACGTGCCCGACGGCAAGGCACACAACGCTCAACTCGAATCTTATACGCTTGCGACCGAAGCAGCGGCGAAGGAAGCCGGCGTCGGGTATGTCGATCTGTTCCACCCTTCGCTGGAACTGTTCCGCAAAGCGACGTCGCCGCTCACGATCAACGGCGTGCATTTGTCCGAAGAAGGGAATCGGCAGTTGGCCGAGGTCATCGCTCGGGCCTTGCTCGGCAAGCCGGTGAGTGCGGCCTCGTCGCTGGAATCGCTCCGCACTGCGGTGCGCGACAAGGATTACTATTGGAACAATCGTTATCGCGCTCGCGACGGCAACGACGTGTGGGGCGGCCGCTCCACTCTGGCTTTCACCAACGGTCAAACCAACGCCGTCGTCTTGCAGCATGAGCTCTCTATGCTCGACGTAATGACGGCGAATCGCGACGTGCGCGTGTGGGCCGCCGCCGGCGGCAAAGACATCAAGGTCGACGACGGCAACGTCGCCAAGCCGGTCGAGGTGATCTCGAACGTCGGTGGCAAGAGCAAGAGCTCGAGCGCTCAGAAGGAAGGGACGTTGGACTACATCGGCGGCGAGGAGGCCATCAAGCACATGGCCGTCTCCAAGGGCTTCCAAGTCAGCCTGTTCGCCGACGAAGCGAAGTTTCCGCAACTCGCCAACCCGGTGCAAATGCAGTTCGACACGAAGGGTCGCCTCTGGGTCGCCGTGTGGCCGACCTACCCGACTTGGGAACCGCTCAAGACGATGAACGATGCGCTGCTGATCATGCACGACGACGATGCCGACGGCAAAGCCGACCGCGTTACCGAATTCGCCAAGGTGCAGAATCCGCTCGGCTTCGAATTCTGGAACGGCGGCGTGATCGTCACCTGCGCGCCGGAGATTCTCTTCCTCAAAGATACCGACGGCGACGACGTGGCCGACGTGCGCACGGTCGTGCTGCAGGGCCTTGATTCCTCCGACACGCACCACGGCGCGAACAATCTCATCTACGGCCCGGACGGCGGCATCTACTGGCAGAGCGGCGTTTTCATGCAGCACAACCACGAACATCCGTGGGGCCCGTCGTTGCAGGCGTCGGCCAGTGCGATGTATCGCTTCGACCCGCGCCGCTTCACCATTGCGATGCACGCGCCGAACTCGCCGAATCCGCACGGCATCGCCTTCGACTCTTGGGGCTACCACTACGCCACCGACGGTACCGGCGGCCGTGCCTATCAAGTCCGTCCCGATCAAAACGGCTTCAAGATGCAGGAGCTGCTCAAGAAGGAAGTGCGACCTGTGACGGCGAGCGAAGTCGTGAGCAGCGCGCACTTCCCCGAGTCGATGCAAGGTGACTTCTTGATCTGCAACGTCATCGGCTTCCTCGGCATCAAGCACTATCACCTCGAGCGCAATCCGGAAACCGGCGACGTTTGGGGCGAACCGGCGGGCGACGAGCTCGTCGTTGTGCGACAAAACGCCGATGGCTCTAAGACGGAAGAGAAATCACGCGGACTCTTGATGAGCGCCGACAAGAACTTCCGCCCCTCCGATGCGATCTTCGGGCCCGACGGTTCGCTCTACATCAGCGACTGGCACAACATGATCATCGGCCACATGCAGCACAACGTGCGCGACCCGAACCGCGATCACACGCACGGCCGCATCTACCGCATGACGGCCGTCGGTCGACCGCTGCAGAAGCCGGTCGCCGTCGATGGACGACCGATTCCGGAATTGCTCGACAACTTGAAGTCGCCCGTCGACGGCATTCGGCACCGCACCCGCATCGAACTGAGCGAGCGCGACACGAAAGACGTGATCGCCGGCACCAAGCAATGGGTCAAGCAATTCGACCCCACCAAGAAGGAAGATGCGCACCACTTGCTCGAAGCGCTCTGGGTCTATCAGCAGCACAACGTGCGGAACGTCGGGCTACTCAACCAGCTACTTCTTCAATCGCCGGAGCCGCACGCGCGCATCGCCGCCGCCACGGTGAAACACTTTTGGACGAACGTCGACAGCGGCGTCCGCGGCGGGGTGATTTCCGGAGCTCCGGAGCTCGCAGCGAAGAAGTCGGGCATTCTCAGCGACACGCCCGAACTCACGACCGTTCGCGTCGCCACCATTCCCGAACGGATGATGTACGACGTGAAGGAATTGACGGTGAAACCTAGTAAAAAGGTGCATCTCACGTTCGCCAATCCGGATTACATGCCGCACAACATCATGCTCGTCAAGCCGGGCAAGGCCGACGACGTCGGCCTTGCGGCGATCGCTCTCGGCGCCGGCGGCTTCGATGTCGGCTTCGTCCCCAAGAGCGACGACATCCTTTGGTCGATCAAGCTTGTCGACCATGGCCGAGAAGAAGCCATCGAGTTCACCGCCCCGACGACGGAAGGAGCCTATCCCTATATCTGCTCCTTCCCGGGCCACCACCTCATCATGCGCGGCACGCTCTTCGTGACGAACGACCTCAAGCGGTTCCTCGCCGCGAATCCGCAAGCCGTGACCAAGATCACCGAATGGAAAACCGCCGACTTCTCCGACGACTTGAAGCGCGTCGGGCAGAACCGGAACTTCGCGCGGGGCAAGCTTCTGTTTACATCGTTGGCTTGCGCTCAGTGCCACAAGCTGGGGACGGAAAGTTTCGCCGGCATGCACAGCCACGGTCATTCCGCATCACACGGGCATTCTGCGTCAAGTCATGCCGCCGGTATGAGTCCGGTGGTCGGCCCGAATTTGGAAGACGTGGTGAAGAAGTACCGTGGTGAAGCGAAAGCGGTGCTGCAGGAGATTCTCGAGCCGTCGCGCAACATCGAAGAAAAATATCGCACGATCACTTTAGAGCTCGAAGACGGTTCCACGCTCACCGGCAACGTCCTGGCCGAAGACAAAGAAGCGGTGACGATTTACACGGCCCGACCCACGGCGAAGGAGCATAAGGTCCCCAAGCGCACGATCGAATCACGGCTCCCCTCCGCGCTCTCGATCATGCCCGTCGGCCAGCTCAACACGCTCGACAAGGAACAAATCCTCGACCTGTTGGCCTATCTGCTCGCCGGCGGAAAGGCCGACCACGCGACCTTTAAGAAGGCACCCGTCCCGTTTAAAAATTAGGATCCGATCGGAACCGGGTAATTATCGAAGAAGTCCGGCGGCGGCGAAGGCGGCGTTGCGTGGCGGATGAGCCTCTACGGCGCACGAACGACGACCGAATCTTGATCGGGCGGAGCGCAGCGCGCACCGCGGTCCCGGTGCAGAGTTACGAGTTCGTGTTGCTAAGCCGCGCTCCGTTCGTAATGCTTGATAAATCCGCCGAGGCGTCGGCGGCAACGGACGTCGCGGAGCTTGAAAGGAGCGTTACGAGGAGAGGACTTCGTTCCGTCCGAACGTTTCACCAGCAACTCATTTCCGACTCCTTGGTGCGGACGCTCGCCGTGATAATGTTCGAGCCAAGCGCGAATGACGCTGTCGAGATGCCTCGTGCCGAAGAATAAGAAATGATTCAAGCATTCGCTGCGAATCGAGCCGATGAAACGCTCGACGAAAGCCTGGGTGTTGGGCGACTTGGCCGGACTGGGAACGGCCGCGGCGCGCAACTTGGTCACGATCGCGTCGAACGGGGCGCCGAACTTCGCATCCCGATCGCACTGCACGTAACGGACTCGCAGGCCGCTGGGCCGTGCCTGCCGCACGTACGTCTCCGCTTGCCGCGCGACCCAAAAGGCGTCCGGTCGGACCGTAGCCGGCGACAACAACACGTGTCGTGTCCGAATGTTCAAGAACGCCAACACGTACACCTCGCGCAACCCTTTGATGGTCAAAACCTTCTGCGTGAAGAAGTCGCATTAACACAGGCTCGCGGCGTGGCGCGTCAGGAATTCATCCCAAGTCGCCCCGCTCCGCTGCGGACAAGGATCGAGACCGGCCTCTTTCAGGATGTTGCGAACCGTGCTTTTCTTGACCGAACGGATTCCGAGTTTCTTCAGCTCACCGACGATCCGAGCGTAACCCCATGGCAGGCAACTGCGCAAAGGATGGATTGTTCGAGAGACGCCTTCATTTTTACACCCCGGCCGCGGCGTTGCGAGTCGGGCTTGCGCAAGGGAATTCGGCCGGCGTGATCGACGGTGGTCGCGTCACCGACCGTCGGACGAAACTCGTCCGCATCCTTCTACCGATTCGCGATGTTACCGAAACAGTTACCTGAGAGCGGCCGGAGCATCTGATTTGCGGCGAATGACGCACTTCGATTCTTCGAGAAAAAGCAGGTAACCGAAGGGCAACGAGGTAACAACCGAAGCTCTTGCAACGACTCGAAATCAGATGCCCAGCAATGGGTTGGTTCGTGACCTTAGGCTACGATTCGCAAAATCTCTCTCGCAAAAGACTTAGGAACGTAAAGTAGTACGGGTTCCGGCGAACGTCGCCGGAACCTTTTTGTGTTGCTAATCGTTCAGGAGACTTGCCGAAACCGTGGCCTTTTCATTGCATCGGACCTCGGGGCATGAATCGTAGACAATTCAAACTCGTGACCTATTATTAGACTGCCGGTAGTAGCGAAAACAGCGAAAAATGGCCTTGGAGTGCCCGTTTTCGACCTCCCGCTTTCGTTCCCAGTTCCGGCAATCACAATGGTTTAATACTCCCCTATTTCGCGTACAGGTACTAAGCCCCGCGTCCGAATCTCCCGTGCCGACACGGCTTCCTTGAAGTTCGTTACGCAGCGCAAGCCGATATCGAATAACGGTCAGCATCTCTTTCAAGTATTACGGTCGCATTCCGTGGGGTCTTTCCGAATCGCTGCACTCAGCACACCGGTTGTCGAGCGAACCGGCATGTGCGATTCGAGAACAGACGCCACGGTCCTCCCGCGGAGTTCGGAGAGCATTCGAAAGGGAGCCCCGATTCGTCGCCGTGCGGCCATTGCTTCCGCGTCGTCGGCAGTCGTCCACTTTTTGCTGCTGTTGACGTCGGGACTGATTCTTACCGAGCGCCCACCGGTCGGGCTCGCCGGTTGCGCAGCGCTCGAAGTCTCATGGGCAAAGCCTCATAAGCCTGAGCTTGCCACGACCGAGCGCATCGAACTTGTCGAGCTTTCGAGGACTTCCGCGGCAACCGGCGGCGCCGCGTTCCGAAACCCCACGAAGCAAACGAGCCGCCTCAACGTCTCGGAATCGGTAAGCATGGACATTCGCGCACCGATTGCAACTCGTGCCGCAGGAAACGGAACCGAGACCGGGCACGGGGAAGGAGATGGGAAAGGAGGCTCTGCGGTCGACGGAGACGGCGCGACGTTCTTCGGAGTTCAAGCGACCGGCCGGCGGATCGCGTTCGTCGTCGACACTTCCGGAAGCATGAAGCAGAACAAACGCTACCTGCGTTGTCGCGAGGAACTTAAAAAATCGCTCGCCGGCCTTAAACCGAACCAGCAGTATTTCGTCGTCTTTTTCAATAGCCAGTCGTTTCCGATGCCGGGCCGCAAGCTCGTCGACGCGGATGCCGGCAATCTTTCCGTCACGCACGATTGGCTGCGAAGCGTTGCGGCGACCGGTCGCACGGACCCGCTCCCAGCGCTTGGGCTATCGCTGGCGCAAAGTCCCGACGCGATCTTTCTGCTCACCGACGGTAAGTTCGCCGATGCCCGACTGCAGCGGATTCTCGCGCTGCATTCGAAGTCGGATAAAATCCCGATTCACACCATCGCCTTCGAGAGCCGCGAAGGAGAGGGCGTGCTCAGCGAACTCGCGCGAGCGACCGGGGGGACCTACCGCTTCGTCCCATGACCGTCGTGGCGCTCACGCGGATGGTTTCCGTTCTTAATTCTTTACGGGTTGTTTGACGTTCTCCAACGTCTTCTTGATTCTCTCGATGGTTTCCTTGAGCTCGGCCGAGCGTTGGATCACTACCTTATCGGTTGTGCCCGTCTCGCTGATTTTCTTGATCATATCGCCGGCTTCGTCGCACAGCTTCGCGACCTCTTTTTGAATGCCCGGATCCATCAAGAGATCGATTCGGATCTCTTCGCACTGGTCGAGCTTGTCCTGCTGTTCTTCGATCACGTCGAGAGCCAGGCGAGGTTCGCAATAAATAATGACGGCACTCAAGTTCCGCACGTTTTCTTTGCACGTCGCGAGAGGTTTGAGAACTTCGCTGTTTTCATTCTTCTCTAGCTCCCTCGTCGCTCCGACTTCCTCGATGGTCTTTTTCGCCGTGTTTTGGAGCTGAATCATTTTCTTAACGGCAAATCGCTTCGCGACCTCTTCCTTGGGGTATTTCAAAATTTCGCCGATCTTACCGTTTAAGCCGTTCAAGGCCTTCACAACCGCTTCATCGAGCTCCAGCGCTTGTCGCGTGTTCGTGTTGGCGATCGCCAACACGGTATCCCTGAATTCCCCCGCCTTTTTGAGGAACCCGCCTGCAACGAGCAACATCTCGTCGTGGGTCTGGGAATCGAGGGCCGACACCGGCTCGTAATCATCCAATGCGGCGCACAGTTCCTCGGCTTCTCCGATGAGCTCTTCCATGAGCATCAACTCGATTTCCCCCTTGTCGGCTTTCTTAGTGAGCTCGTTGAGGTCCAGCTTCCGGCCGGCGATCGCTTTGAGGGCGTTCATAATCTGCTCGTCGCCCCCTTTAGCCAAAGGCGGCTCGGCGTCGCTTTGCGCACGCGAGACGGTGATGAACCAATCTTTGATCGTGAGCTGCGGATTGTCCGGCGCCCACTTCGAGTTGATCTTGTAGAAATCGATCAGCGAACGGTCTTCGTCTAAAAGCGTCTGCAAGTATTCGAGTATTTTTTGCTCGGTGCCGCTGGCCGCCAAGGTCTGTTCCGTGACGCCTAAGTCGGCGAGAAACATGCGGGCGACGGGATCGGGAGGCGTTTTCTCCATGGCAGCCCAGGCGATGGAATGCATGCCGAGCGTGGGATTCAACCGAAGCGCTTTCAAACCTTGAGCCCGATTGGTGGGATCGTTGATCGCTTTCTTGGTCGCGGTCCAGCCCTTGCTTAACATCCTCTCGTTGTACAGTTCGCCGGCGACCTTATTCGTCTGCCGCAATGCACCGGCGACCTTGTCGATGGTCTTGCCGATGACGAGCGTATAAGGGGTCGGAACACTCCCCACGATGTTGCCCGCAGCCTGCACGAACATCAACACGTCGTTGATGGTGTTCAGCGTGACTTGTTCCTTCTTATTGTTGAAAAATCCTTGAATCGTACTCGTCAGGGAACTGACGGCGATTCTCGAACGCTCCGTGTCTTGCTTAAATTTGTTGAAGAGCGTCCGGCGATCGATCGCCTTCTTGATGTTAATCACCAACTCCATGATCAACTTCGCCGCCTTCAGAGCCATCATGATCTCGCCGGTGACTTCCGCAGTCAACTTTTCGGTAGCACGACCGACGATTTGAACCGGAGTTCCCGGAGCGGTGAACAGCGTTTTGCCGATCGAGCCGATGAGATCGAAGAGCTGTTTGTCTTGTTTCAATTGCTGGATCATCGCTTCGAGGGTCTTTACGGACATCGCTCCCTTGTCGACGAGGACCAGCGCTTTCTGAAACTCCTTCGCTTCCTCTTCCGAGCGCATCAACTCGTCGAGCTGGGCTTCGTCCCCCAGGTCCAGCGAGGCCGACAACATTTTCTGAACGGTTTCGTTGTCTTTTCCCGCTTCGATGAATTCCTTGGGCCATTCGACGCCAAGGCATTCCGCAGCCGCATCGGCCAGCGGACGGAACGCCAACTCCGGCTTCTCTTCGAGATTCTTCTGCATCTCTTTCTTATTGCCGACCATACCCTGATTCGCGACGTCGGTAAACTTTTTGGCGAGCACCTCTCCCGTCGCTTGAAGCGCCGCGGCGAGATCTATTTTCGGCTTCTCCTCGTTGCCTTCTTTCTTTTTCCCTTCGGTCTTCAGCTTCGGGGATACCTTGGCGAAGACCTTTTTGAAAACATCGGCATAGACCGCGACGAGCTTCGAGAGATCGACCTTGCCCGCTAGATCATCCTTAAATTCATCGACGAGCACTTCCATCATTTCGTCGACATCGAACAGTTCCGTATAGGCCCCCTCGAAGGCCTCGCCCAATGCTTCGTTGCCTGTTTTCTCGACCACGGCAGCCGGCAGCCGCAGATCGATGAACTCGGCGACGCGCTGCGCGGCCACGGTCATGCCGCCGCGCTTGGAAAACACCTTTTCGGTGTAGGCCTTATGCGTTTCGCCGGCTTCCTTGATGATCCCCACCGTGCATTCGGTGTAATCTTTGAGCGTGTCAAAACCCATCTTGGTGTAGAACACGGGATCGCTATCGAACGCTTCGAAGATCTTCACTATTTTGAGTTTCTTCGCTTTGTCATCGTCGAGCGAAGGCGTTTTCTCGACGACGGAGACATCGTTGTCGAACAATAGATTGTACCGATTCTCTCGATACTGCTGATCGAGTTGGGTTCGGATCATGTCCGTATCGATCTCACTGAGGGGCTTCGGATTCTTCCCCGTTAGGCCCAGCTCTTCGCGCCTCAAGGGGGAAAGCTTCTTCAGCGCTTCAGGCCTTTTCGGATCGAGAAAATCCTTCGCGCGCTCGAGCGCTTTCCCCTTCGCGACACTCTTCACCGACGAGTAACCGCCGGCGCCTTGTTTGAGCATTTTGGCGAAGTCGACACCGACCTTGATTCCACGCTTAATATCTTGCGCGTTGTCGCCGAGTCGCTGATTGATCATTCTGCCGAGCTGCCCACCCACTCCGGAAAGGGAGTCGGTCCCTTTCTTTCCGCCCCCGGCGGCATTGAAATTCAGCTTGGCGAACTTTTCCTCGGTCTCTTCTTTTTTCCGTTGCGTAGTCGCCTTGTACGACTTGAGCGAGTTCTTAATCAGTTTCGCCACTTCGCTGTATTCGTCGAGCACGAAAGTCTCGGGCAGCAGACCCTCGCGCACGAGCGGCGTAAAAATGTCGCGCTCGATTTCGTCGTTGACTCGCTTGCGCGCTTCGGCCTCGGTCTCGATCGACTTGCCGTTGCGAACGATCGGGCGCGGATCATAGACCGGTTCGCCGGTCGGCAACTTCTTAGCGAGCGCTTTCCCGGTGATCTCGATGATCATCCCCATCGCCTCGTGCAGCGCACCGTATTCGCTCCGCTTTCTCTCTACTCCGTCCGTCGTAATTTTCTTCGTCTTCTCTTTAGTCCCCCGGAGCCGGTACCCCCCCTTGATCGATCCCACGACGTCGACGGCATACTCTTGGCCGCGCTTATCGATCGACTTTTTCTTGCTGTCGAAGATGCGGCCTTGCTTGACGAGCTTGAAATCCATGCCGATACGAAGCGTTTCCTTGACCTCATCGGTCAACGATTCATTGATTTCGTTTACGGCGCTGAGCTTCGCTTCGGCAAGCTTTTCGAAGCCCTCGCTCAGCCCTTTGACGTGGACGAGATTCTCAACCAAGGTCGCTAGTTTGGGTTCCATGTGCGTTTCAGCAATCTTTCGTCTGGGAGTGATCCGGTAAAATCCGATGGAACAACGAACGGTTGTCCATCCCGACGGAAATTAAAAGGATTCTGACGTTACGAGCCGACTCCGATGAGCGACTGAATCTCAACCCGCTTGAGGGCGACATTCACGACGGCGAGCGCTTCGATCATCGACTGGGCCGTGGCGGGGTTCGCCTTCCGATCGGAGAGGGTCATGATCACCGGATGGTTGTATAGCCGGCTGCGCAAGTCGCGCATGATGCGCAACGCCTCTTCGCGCGCGGCCAACTTCTCCTGTGCTTGCTTTTTGACCAGCTTCTTGTCCGTAAGTTTCTTCACGCCGGTGAGCTCTTCTTTTTTCAGCTTTTCGAAGACCGCCGAGAATGCCGTCTCTTCGAACATCTTCACGATTTCTTCGATCAGTTTCCGCGCGGTAGCGAGCGAGGTCTTTTGCTTCTCGTTTTCCTGACCGAGATCGACTTCGCGAATGAGATCGAGCGTTTCCTTCACCGCTCCCTTAAAGGCGCGGACACCGTCGAACCACGTCCGCTCGACGTCCAGCAAGTCGTCGGTGATCTTCACGTTCGTCGTGTTGCTGATGCTCATCAACCGATTCGCGGAATCGCGAACGTTGTTGAGCATGGCGTCCGCGGTATTAAAATCCGACGTCGCCTTCGCGATGTTGGGCGCTTTGTCGGCCAAGTACTTGGAGCGGTGCGGCACTTTCGAGAGGTTCAACAGATACGGCTCGACGATCTTCGTCGCGGCCTCGACCGATTTCTTCAGGCTGGAAACCATCTCTTCGTCGCCATCGTCTCCCTGTTCCTTCACATATTCGCTCGCCTGCTTCAACGTTACGTCGTTGAGCGATTGCACTTTCACTTCAAACTGCTTCGCCATATTGCACAGCGATTCGAAATTCTTTTTATCTTCGACGTTGAAGCCCTGCAGAACTTCCAGCGACGACTTATTATTCGCAGGCTGTTCGATGTCCTTCAGTCGCTTTTTAACCTCGGCCAAGATCGGAATGGCGTTAAAGATTCCGTCTTCACCGTGGCGAATCTTTTCCGCTTCCTTCATTCGCGCCTTAAACCAATTCTCGAAATACTCGCAGTCCTTGTCATCCGCGCCGCTGGTCTTCTTTACTCCCTTCGGTCCCTTCGGGCCCAACGTGCCCGACCATTCCGCCTCGATCTCCTTGATCGTCTCTTTGAACATCTCGTGCAGTTGCTTATGGTTCTGAGCGAGCCGCACCGCCTTGTCGACATGCAATCCGATTTGCGAGTCCGCCGCCTTCTTCACGTCGGGCTTCAAGACCCAGGTGTCGCCGCTTTCCTTAAGCAGCCCTGCGTCCAGGGCATCGGCCTTGCCCAGTTTCTTCAAGTCCTCGACCTTGGTAATCGGCTGGCTCCAGAAAGGGGCGAGCAGGATCAGCCCCTTGGTCGGGCTCGACTTCTCACAGTTCGCGATGGCGGTGATCAACGCTTGCGAGATGCGGTTGTAGGTCTCGGGGAGTTTGTGGGGCACCTTCTTGCCGTGCCCTCCCAGCTCCGCCGACAACGCCTTATAGATCTTGACGACGTTCTTGTATTTGGCTTCGGCGTCTTTGTCTTGTCCTTTGACGGGCGTAACCTCTTCGAGCTTGCGGCCAAGCTCGTCCGCCATGGTCGAAGCCAAGTCGATCAGTTGCGGATCTCCCGACTCGAGCATCGCCGTCAGGTCTTTATGCTGGGCCTCGAGCTCGTCGCGAAAACCTCGGAAGTTCCCGAACTTCCATTTGGTCTGCTTCTTAAGGAAGCTCCCTAGCGTGTCGATTTTATTTTGCACGTTCGTGAGATGCTGCTCGTGCTTTTCGCCGCTCTTCTTCAGCAACTCTTGAAGCGATTCTTTCCAAGTGCCGTACGATTGGCAAACTTGAGGGTTTTCTTTGTCGTAGGGGGTCCGGCGAATGAGGTTTTCGAATTCTTCGGTTCGATGACCGTAGTCTTTCGCTTTCGCCATTAATTGCAGGAGCTCTTCGGTCGGATCATCCGTGAGCTCTTGTTTCGGCGGTACGAAGTTCTCGCGCTGATACTTCGGTACGTCTTTTAGGGCCTCGGCAATCTTGTTTAACAACAGATTGCAATCCTCGATCCCCTTGTTCGTCGCCTGCGGCAAGCCTTGGGTAAAGTCGCTCACCTTGAGCAGGCCGACGGCCTTTTCCCATTGCTCCCTGATCACGGCAAGTTCTTTGCGGAGCGGGTGATTCAACGGATCCAACGGCTTCACGATGCCGACGAACTTTTTCTCGAGCTGCTTGAGCTGCTTGTAGACATCGTCGGTCTTGCGAAACAACTCGTCTCTGGCGACTTTGAGCGCTTCCTTGAACTTGTTCGCGGATTCGGTCAGATTCTTGCCCAGTTCTTCGTCGCTTATTTTTTCTTGGCCGACTTCCTTTCGTGCGAGGTCCCGCAATTCCTTAATGCGACGAACGCACTCATGCTTCTCCGCGAGCTCGACGCATTGAATCGGGTCCTGGGTCGACTTAAACCGCAGTTCGATGTCGCTGATGACGTTCGTTAAGCTGCCTGTTTCGGTTCGCAGAGCCGGCACGAAGACCAGCCCTCCCGCCCACTTCTTGAACGATGCCGCGGCCGCTTGAAACTTGGACCACTTCTTTGCGGTTTTCAATTGATACTTTTGGATGTATTCCAATCCGGAGCAGGCGGCGTTCAGATTGCGGACGATTTGCGGCCAAGCTTTGGTGGACGATTCGACTTCGACGCGCGGCTCCGCCTCAACCGGCAGCAGGAGCGAACTCTGTTTTCCGAGTAGCAGAGAATCGCGGTAGAGCGACGGCGAAACACCGGCCTTTTTGAGTTTATCGACGAGGGAAACGAAGTATTGGGAAGCAATGAGCGAGTTTTTCTTGCTCTCTTCCATTTGCTTGACTTCGTTTTCGATTTGCTCCGCCAACTTAACGGCTTCGAGCAGGCAAGCGTTCTCGGTATTTTGCCTTTCCTGAGATTTCGCAATCGCTAGTTGCCAGCGCACCGCAGATTGGTTGACATCGTCCAGCAGAACTTGATGACGGGACGCAGGCCCGACCTGCTGATATTGGAAAGCGGCTTCTTTCGCTCGTTGAAGCTCCTTGTTGATGCCCTCCGGCAGACCGTCGTTCATCGCGTTCTGATAAGACTTCAGTGCTTCGTTGACAAGCTGCTGGTAGTCTTGCAATTGGAAGATGGCGTCCAGATGGCCGACGAGCAGGGATTCTTTCCCCTCGTCGGTGCTGGGCTTAATCTGCTCCTTCGCGAGGGCGATCTTGTCGACCAGGCGGCGATGGTAGACCTCCGCACCGGGCAACGACTCCAGCTGATCACGCCCGCGCTCCGCCGCGCTCAGCAGCTTGATCCACTGGGCCTGCGCCTTGCCGTTCACGTCGCGTCCGCGTTTGTCGGGCTTAGGCGTTCGCTGGGCTTGGTCCAACCAAAAATCGATGCTCTCCAATAATTTCTCTTCTTGCTTGATCAGGTCCGGCGTGGTGCGCGTGATACTTAACGGATCTCCCACGAGGTCCTGAACCCGCTTATTGCAATCGATCAGCAACGTGTTGGCATTGCGAAGGGCGGTCGCTCCGGTATCGCCGGCGATTTTCTTGGGGTCGAGCTTTTTGATGAGCGTGCTTTTCTTCTCGGCGACGGACAAATAGCTCTCATGTGCCTTCTGATAGATCTTCTTGAGGTCGCTCGTGACGACCTTCTTGACGTCTTGCCGGTTTAACTGCGGCTGAGCTTCCAGATCGAGTTTGGCTTGCTTGAGGCACGACTCCAACTTCTCGCGCACGACCTTGACGTCTTCGGAGACCGTCAGCATCTGCTTCTGTTTCGCCTCGGTCTTCAGCGGCTGTTCGCTGATCCGCTTGCCGCGCTCCAGAGCGGCGGTGAATTGCGAGCGCAGATTCTCGATGTCGAGCTTGAATTGCTTCGCTTGCGAAGTTTGATCTTCTCGAATGTTTTGCAGCAGATAAAAGGGATGCTTCTCCGCCTGCCCGAGCCGCTCGACGACTTCGTTGCAGCGTTTTTCGAACAGCTTGTCGTCGTTGTTGACGAGACTCCATTTGTGATGCAGGATCTTTTTCAGATCCTTGATCCAGGTCTTGGCGAGATCATGTCGATTGGTGGTTTGGCTACCGCTCATGGACATGGAGATACCTTTCTTCCGGGCGAGAAAACGAGTCTAGGGGGGAGTCGGCGCGAGCTGCGAACGAAGAATCGACTTACTCAGGCGAGAAGGTCAGGCAACGGCATCTTTGCTCACCTCGGCCAGGACTTCATCGAACAACTCGTCGAAGCGGTCTTGAAACCGCACCTCGACGGACAATGAATCTTGCGCGGTCATCAGATGCCGGATCAGTTCGTCGTTGTCGATCTTCTCGCGGCACTCCTGCACCGCTTTCAGAACGGCATCGACCGATTCCGTGGCGAGCGAATCGAGCAACGTCGCCCGCATGTCGGTATAAATCACCTCGAGCGCCGAATTGATCTCATCCTCGATTTTGCCGGGGTTCTCTTCATCCGGCGATTGCTCTTCGATGGCTACCCGCAAACCGTTGACATCGGATTCATTCGCGAGCTGAATGTCGGCGACCCGCTTCTTGAAGAATTCCTCCAGCTGCTGACGGCGCTCGGCGACGATCCCTTCGCGAATGCCGAACCGGTCGGTGTCTTTCTTAGGTGCCTCGGCGAGAGCTTTCCGAATCGCCTCTTCGAGCTTGCCTAAGACGGAAACGGCGTTGTTGAAGTTGGCCGCGTCCGCCTGATCGATGGCGTAATTCCACAGATTGAGTAAGCCGTTGGACTTCTCGGGATTGGCGCGACGAGCTTCATTCAACAGCGGTTCCAGCTGTTTGCGCAGGCTCTCATACTTCTGCTTCGCGGGATCGGGACCGACCGTCGTCTCGGGAGTCTTCTGCGCTAAATAGCCTTGGACTTGTTTTGCGAGGACGACGAGATGCGTTTTAGCGTCGTCGAAGAGCCCTTGCTTGATTTCGCCTGCGATCTGCGTCATCGACTGAAAGAGGTTGTTCTTGCGCGAAGGATCCTGTTCAATCGCTTTGTCGATCAAGGGCTTGAGCGTCTTGAGCGTGTCGGCGAGTTTTTGGGCCGCGTTCGGATCACTCGACGGCTCGTTTTTGACCTCGGGAGTTTTCTCCGGAGCAGTCGTTCCGGAGGAGGGCGGGTTGGCTAGCGACTGCAAGAGCGCTTCCAATTGGTTGATGCCGGCTTCGGCCTGTTCAAGAAGCTCCTGATCCAATCGGCCGCCGATCTGTACGCACAGCGAATTAATTTCGCCGGCCCGCTCGGGATGTGTGTCGCAGGCCGACAGAGCGGCCGCTTGGAGCTTAAGAAAACGCTGCACGAGCGGATCGTCTTCGTCGAGCACGATCGACGGCGAGTTGACGATCTCAAACAGCGGCTTGCACTTGAATTCGGCGACTTCCTCCATGTAGTGCCTCAAGACCGTCGTCTTGACCGGCTCCTTCTCGAAGCCATCGGACCGCGCCAACTGGAAGTTGATGTCCAGGCCTTTGCCGGTAACTACGCCGAAGCAGATCTGACCTGTGCCGCCTTCCTTGGCCTGCTTTTTGTATTTGTCGACGCTCCCTTTCTTGTACACGACCAAGCTGACGATCGAGGCCCCCTTGCAAATCATCACGAACTTGCGGAGCTTTCCCTTCTTGACCTGGTCGAGGCACTCACGGCTCTCGCCGTCGATCTTTTGCCCATCTCCGTCGTTCTTGCCCCCGTCGTCCTTCGCCATAGAGCAACCCTCTCCAAGTAGCTTTCACGCGAACTATTTCCGCGAGCCCGCGGACTAGCCGGGATGCCGAGATCCACGGTCCTAGAACTCCGGACGTTATAAAACCCTTCCGAGGGAAAAGATAACGAAGAAACCCCTCGGCTGACCAGAAAACTCCGGCGAATGATTGCAACATTCGATCAGCATGGAACTTGCGTCAGGCCCGTTAATTGTACGGGCACATCATGCACGAGCGGGTCGGCATGCTGTCGAGGTAAAATGGAGTGGTCTTGGCGTCTTCGCCGTAAACCGGGGCGCCCAGAAGAAACTCATCCATTTCTCGTACTGACGAGACCTGCAAGGTCGGAAGTCGGCGTCTGACGCCGAAGGCAGGCTTGGAACCAGCCGAATGAGACCCACGCATGGTCTCTAATGCCGACCAACGAATGGCGCAAGCGGCACTGTTCTTAGTCGACCGACGTGCCCTTACCGCCCAAGGCGTTCGAGCTTTGAAGAGCTTCGAGCCGGAGCCGGTTGAAACGTTCGAAGTTTGCGCGAGGGCTCTATTCAGTTGCGGCATTCGCAGAGCCGGTTTCGTTGCCGTGCGACGACAGGCAAAGCGAACTCGGCTTATCAGCACGCTGCCGATTTAGATGGCGGACCGTGAAGACGGCATCTCCGCGACTCTGAGGGCATAATTAGGAGACCTCGAAACGCCGCGACTCCGTAGCGCAAAGATCCAATCGGCGGCGCTCATCCCGAGCGAGACGACTCCACCGAGCACTAGAATCTCCATGAACAAAGTCGATGGATACATATACCGGAAGTCAAAGGCGATCGACGCGAGCAGATAGGAAGCATAATAGCCGAGGGGAATAAGCAATAACAGCATCTCGACCAGCGAGCGACGATCAAGCCTTCGAATCCATCGAATGCACAATCCGGCAAGAATCAGCAGGTTAGCCATTAACCAGATGCCGTGCTCTACGAAGACCCAGCGCCGCGTCTCGTGAAACGTGTTCCACAACGTCGCGGCGAACCATGTACGATATTTTAAGAACCGTTCACCGAGCTTCAAACCGAATTCGTTTTCATAAACTTCGAGCATAAATTTCAGATGTGGGTTCCGTCGTATGTGACCCGAGAAAGCACGGAGCTTGATGTCTAGAAGAGACAACGGATGGTGAGATACGGCGTATCGATATTCTCGACGGATGCTCGCTTCATCGTTGAAGCCGGGTTGCAAGATCTTCTCTGCGGTTTCGATCGCGCCGATCACGAACGTTTCTCGATAACCGGGCTTTAACATTTGAGTGGTATAAGGAAATTCCGTTTCGAGTTCCGGGTACTTCTTACACAGACCGATCAATTCCATTCTCATCGGCAAGATCGACATCGAATACGGTTGAATATGAAAAGCGGCGTTTAAACCGGCATTGGCGGCGAAATAAAGCAGCGGCGGCATTACCACTGCCGCAAACGCGATTTTTCGCGGCAGTATGCGGTCGACGAGGACTCCGAACAGTACGGCGAACACCGGAAGTAAGACGATCGCGTTGTGTCGAACCATGACGGAGAGCGCCATGAGCGCAAGCAACGCCGACAATTTCATCTTTTCTTTAAGGCAGAAGTTCGCCGATTCCTCATTGAGCAATCCCAAGACGATCGCGCCGATCCAGCAGAATGCGATTAGAAGCCAAACGTCTTTCCAGAAAGTCATTAAATAAATCGCGAGCGGCGAAATGGGTGTCAGCAGCAGTACTAGAACCGCGGCCGCACCTATCCGTGACTTCGTTAGGGAAATGCGATTCCGTGAGAAGACGCAAATCGCTTGCGAAACGAATTGGAATACACCGATCATTCCCACCAAGCATTGCAAGAACATGAGATGCTGAATGTTCAATCCGACGCGCAAAAACATCGATAGGCAAATTGCCATGATCGGTGGGTGCATATCGCTGAATGATCGTTGATAGGCCTCACGATATTGCACGATGGAATCGAACGACATGATGCCGGGATAGAAAACGGCCCAATCCGCCAACGCTAAGACGAAGCAAAAGGCCAACCAAAAGCCGGCGGCTAGAAATTTTCGGCTAGGATATCGGGGTCCAGGTATCGACATAAATAGCCCGATCTCCGGGAATGTTTATCTAGGAAGTCTTGTGCATCGTTTCGCGGAAAACACCTGCCCGCATAATGCTGTATATCTCGATCGTGACTACCGCTGCAATAGCATCCGCGGTATGGCTCGGCTATCGAGACTGCGCTCCGATCGAACACCGCAGCGTTACGCCGCGTCATGCTTCTAAAATATGCCGGCAAGCATATGGATTGCGGCTTAGCCTTAGTTTCATCAGCTGCCGCTGCTAGCATCGTCGTGTTTGATGCCTGTTGTGAAATCACCGGATTTTCGCACTGATTTCTTCAGGCTGTAACGGCGGTCTCTCCCCCCATAAATGTGCCGTTCCCCCAGGCCGTCGATTTATGTACAAGTTCGCCTGTAGAGAATTACGTTGACGTAAAACGAAGGCTCTAAAACGACCATCGATCGGCAACGTCACGCGGCTCGGTCGCAGTAAAACCAGTAGAGACGAATTCAAAACCGTCGTAGGACGATCACAAGGCACGCGAGCTTGGCGACGTGATGGACGAGGAAAATGTACAACTCGCAGCATGTGATGCGTTGACGGAAGTCCTAGAGCGGGTTGATTGCGCGATTGACGTCCCGGCGTTTACGACGATGCCGGAGAGCGAGAACCTTCTACGTCTCAGGCCGGTCGCAACCGCGACGATGCAGGCAGATGAGTTCGATGCCGCGTTCGTCAAGTTATCTCTCAGCGGATTGCGTTCGGCAGCCCGATCTCGCGGCCAATACTTCGCGCCGCTCGACATCCTCTTGTCGATCGAACATCACGACGAACCGACGCCGCGCACGTCCTCGGTCATATTCAAGCTAAGTAACGTTTTTATCATCATGTAGGGGTAGAGGATGTTGATTTGCACTTCCGTCTGCACGAATTATCTGCCGAAGGCGGCGGTATTAGGCCGTTCCATTCGTGCGACGAATCCCGACGCGCGATTCGTGGTCTGCCTAACGGAGCGGGAGTCGCCGCCGATCGCTCGAGACTGTCCTTATTTTTCCGACATCGTACTTGCTTCTCAAATCGGCTTTCCCGATTTCGAACAGTATATTTTTAAACATCGCGTGGTCGAGGCTTGCACGGCAGTGAAGGGACAGTTGTTTCGATATTTAATGGATAAATATCCCGATGAAAAGGAGTTCGTTTATCTCGATCCCGACATTAAGGTTTATGGACCATTAACCGAATTGAAAGAGGCGCTTCAGCATCATCCGATCGCCCTCACACCACATCTTTGCGACCCGGAATCGACATTGGACGCCGTGGTATACAATGAATTGTGTGCACTCAAGCACGGGACCTATAATCTTGGGTTCGTGGCCGTAACGCAGCATCCCGAAGGTCGGCGATTCATCGACTGGTGGACGAAGCGCTTGGAAATGTTCTGCTACGATGACATTCCCAACGGTATTTTCACGGATCAACGATGGGTAGATCTCGCCGTCGGCTTCTTCGAAGCCCACGTCTTTAAGCACCGAGGATACAACGTAGCGCCCTGGAACCTCTCGCAACGCAAGGTCGTGCGAGACGGCGCCGGCGGCTATTCCGTCAACGGCCAACCGCTGAGGTTTTTCCATTTCTCCGGACTTGATTCCGGAGCGAACGACGGGATGCTCCGCAAGTTCGTGAAGGATCTCAATGATCCGATTTATGAATTGCGCGATCGCTACGTGGATGAATTGACGGCGTTCGGTCAGGATCTTCTAGGTTCGACCCCATGGTCGTATGCCAAGTTCCGTAGCGGAGAAGTCATTCACGAGCATTCGCGCATTCGCTACCGAAGCGATCCTGCCGTTTCCGCGCAAATCAAAAAGCCGTTCGCGATGTCCAATGCAGTCTTCATCTAATACATATATTTCTCACGGAATCGGGCTATGAATCAGTTGAATGGAGTCGCTGCGCGCAAGGTATTGCCGTTCCTTAGAGAATCTTCCGCTTCGCTAAAGCTAGTCTTTCCGGGGCACAAAAACTTTGCTCGCCACGAATGCTTGCAAACTCTAGAAATCGAACCGACGAATGACTTCGCGGTATATGAATTTCTTCTTCCCGCAGACGCCGACCTACAAACGATAGGCATGGAGTTGCCGATGCTTCCGGGCATCGTGCGACTGGGAGAAATCGATATATTCTCGCGAACGAATCATGTGTTTCCCTATTGGCGTTGCAGCGCCGGGACCGAATTTCGCGGAATGCTGGAGCCCGTTTCCGTAGAGCGACGAGTACTCGACGGCGCGTTGGTTATGATTCCTGCTCAAAACCAGCGCCAAATAACGATCTGCCCGGATGTTCTGCCTGAGGGAGACCGCATCGTCCGCATCAGCCTGGCTTTCGAAACCGAGCTTTCATCCAGCCTGCTGTCCTCTCTTTCACGGCATTTCGACAAGTCCACGACGGCGGCCGTTCGCAATGCCGCAGCGCGTCAAGCGGAAGCTCAAGAACTTCTGGAAATGATACGTCTGAAGGACAGGCAACTCGCAGAACGAGTGAACTTACGACCCACCTATGAAGCGAACTTATTGAGAGCGCTTCGTTATCTGCGTAGGCACGTAGTTGCATCGCTTCGATATGTGAAGCGTCGCTTGCCCCGCCGACTGCAAGCCATACTTTCCCGCTAGAAATGGATTATCTGTCGCATGGACGCAATCAAAGCCGACGGAACGGAAAACATAGTCCTGATCTTTACCCATTCCAACTACTTGAAAGGGTCGGGTGGAACCGAAAAATGCGTGATCGAGCAGGTCTCGCGCTTATTGCAGCGAGGTATCGAATCGCTGCACGTATTCCCCAGTGAGGCATATTCCTTTCTGGGAACGCGGCCTGCATTGTATGGAGTAAACCGGAACGACCGGTTCCTTGGTTTTTTCACACCTGCCGAGATTGCGCTACAAGTTGCCGACCTTCGATCACGATTGGTTTCGGTTTACGTGCATCATCTCATGGCGTGGCAGCATGTCGATTTTAAACAAATCGTTTCCGGTTTAGGTGACGCGGACGTTCCTCGCGTCTACTTCGCGCACGACTTCTACTCCTGCTGTTCGAGCGCGTTTCTCCCCTGCTTGAATCCTAAAAGCGGGGATTTTTGCCAGACGTTCGATAACTCATGCGCGTCGATACCCACCTGCGGCGACAAGCTTTATCGCGACCATCTTCGTGAGTGGCGGGGAAGATTTCGCGAAATCTTCTCCTGGTCCGATGAAATAATCGTTCCGTCGGAGTTCGTCAAACAAACATTGGCCGCCGTGTTTCCGCATTTCGAACACAAAATCACTGCCTGGGGCCATCTCCGCCTGACCCCTGACGAAATGAAATTCAAAACTGCGGCAGACGAAATTTCGGTAACGGCAGGACCGAATAAACCGAGATTAGCGTATCTGGGCTATAAGGCCGAACATAAAGGCTGGAGTATCTGGAATTCGATTTTCAACGACCCGCGACTATTGCGGCAATATGAATTATTTCACATCGGTAGCACCGAACAATATTCGCCCTATGTGACGACGGTAAGCTACACCTATCACGATGGCGGCTCCATGGCCGCGGTGCGCGCTTTGGAACGACATCGAATCGATTGCGTCGTGCTATTGTCCGTCGTTCCGGAAAGCTACTCCTACACGCTGTATGAATCGATCGCAGCGGGGATTCCCATTCTAACAACCGCTCGCAGCGGCAATATAGCTCATGTGCTGGCGGCCTCTCACAATAATGCGGGTCTCGTTTTCGACACTCCTGCCGAGTTGATCGACTTTCTAAACGATGTGACTCGCGTCAACTCGTTAATCGAGATTCCGCGACAAAAATATCGGCTCGATTCCTCCGTATATTTAGGAGCGACGTTGTCTCGCTGTGAAGACGCTTATCCCGGAGAGGCTTCGACGGAGGATTCCGATTTGCGATTCTTGTCGCAAGCCGGTGATAAAAAGACATCTCGATGTCCTGCGATAGCTACGTGACGCACGCATTCATGGGTTCTCAACATGAAAACAGAAAGCTCGGAAACCGCGGGTACTTCTATCTCGGCAAAAACGAATGCCGAAGAAGATAGCGCTGAATCTACGTGCCGTTCGTTAGTTGCCGAGCTGCGCATAAAATTGCGAGAAGTCACGGAAATCACCCAGGTTGCCGATCAACATCAACGGCAAAATACCGCACAACTTCGCGAGTTGAAACGCTGGGTTCACCAGCGCGAAGCGCTCGATCGCGATTCCGCGGACGTAAGAAGTCTTTTGGAGCGACAAGCGGCGATTATTCTCAAAATGGAAGACGAGTTGACTCTGCGGACTTGGGAAATGCGCGTAATGCGAGAGTCCGTTCAAGAATTAAGCCGCAGCTTGCAACGAGCAGCGAAACCTTCTCTGAGCTTGATACTTGCAAGAGCGATGTTGATTCGGCTCGCTATAGTACGAACTCACGCATCGCAAGCCTTCGTCTCTCGAGTTCGTCGCTCACGGCTATGCCCGCTGATCAAAAGGGTGCAAGGCCGCGTACGACGATACTTCGCCTATTTTCAGCGGCTTACTTCGTTCGGCTGAACAAGAAGCGAATTCGGCGACCGATACTTATCGCATCGACACGTGGGCCGGTTCGTCAGAAAAAGACGACGGCGGCGCCACAAGCAATGAAGCGCTCGGTCGCTCGCGCGGCGGCTTCTGCTCGATGCCGCACGTCGCGCCGGATATCCCGAGGCCGGCCGGTGAAACGGTCTCAGATGCGGCACAGAACACGGCGTTACGGAAGCCGAAGAGCTGCTCGCCGAACGCATCATCAACCCGACCTGCTAGGTGTTGTATGTACCGAGGCAAGCTTTGACCAGAACCGACAGCACGGACAGATTGCCTTTAATTCCGCTGATCTTAGTCGGCGTTTCTCCTTTGGGGTACCGGCGAGCCGTTGGAAGCTCAAGGCACCGATAGCCGAGCGTGGGAGCGCGATAAGAGAGGTAAACCAGCAACTCGTAGGACATAAAGACATCGCGGAAGGGGGCGACTCGAGGGTCGAGAAGCATCTTACTGCTATATGCGCGAAAACCTTGGGTGGTATCCGTCCAACTAAAGCCCGAAGCCATGTTCAGCATCGGGGCATGAATAAAACGAATAGCAAAGTCTCGCAATTTCGGAGTGTTTTCGGCAACGCCTCCCGCGATGAAGCGCGAAGCCTGAACGAAATCCACTCCATCGACTAAAGCATCGATAAATCGCGGAATTGCCTCAGGATCGTCTTTGTCGTTGCCGTCGATCGTGACGATTCCTGCATAGCCCTGGTCGAGTGCGAAGGCGTAAGCGCAGCGCAGTTGAGCGCTCAGCTTGCCGGGAGCCGTCTTCACCAACAATCCTCGCACTCCGAACTGTTGAAGCGCTTGCAGTTCCAAGGAACCGTCTTTGCTTCCCCCATCCACGATAATGATGTCGGCGATTCGGTCGATCTTTAGGCTTGCCATTCTGGCGAGCAAACTCTTGATCCGTTCTCCCTCGTTGATCACGGGAATGACGACGCACCAAGGATGCTGCTTGCCGAGCCACAGAGGCGTTTGGAACTGAGGGACTTGTCTATTCGCTTGAGTTTCTAAGGGCTCAGCTGTGATCACATTCATAGCTATTATTCTTTAATTAAAGCGAAGCGTAAATTGACTACTGCTCTTGCGCAGTCATGAATAAATCATCATTATGATATTCCATAACCATCGGCAGCTACCGCCAGCGCTCTCTCGATAGACACTAGGTGCGGCTCTTTTTCAGTTGCCAACATCTCGATCGAAACGAGCGCTGTAGGCAAATGTCGCTTTAGCGCCGAATAGACTTTACCATGGTCGGTTTCACCGTCACCAAGAGGCACTAAGCCCGGCTCGCTGGCATGCACGTGACCGATCAAATGGGCGTAGCGATCGAGTACGGAATCGACATCTTCTTCGTTGATCGTGATAGCGCCTGTATCCAGTTGCATTTTGATTGCCGCATGAGCAACGTCCTCTACTACTTGAGCGGTCTCGGCGCTGGTCGTCATGAAATTCGCACCATAGCAAACCGGATTGGGTTCCAGGCAAATCAATACGCCGTGACGTTCGGCGATATCGCCGAGACGTCTAAAAAAAGGAATCGCAATCTCCATCACTTCGTCGTCGGCCACTTTCGATCGATCGCGATTCTTGGGCGAGCCGAATACTAATCTTGTCGCTCCCAGGCCGGCACCGATTCGACAGATGGCAGCAAGATGCGCAAGCATCGCCTCTTGAACATTCGTTGAATCGAAAATGTTTAAGCCGACGGTGCCGAACAGCAGCGATTGCATGCCGGTAATCTCGATACCGCGATCAGCCCACCACATTCTCGTGTTCGCGATATCACGATCGCTTGCTTTAACTGGATCAGGAAAATACTTGCCTGGAGCAACGTCGATTGCGTCGACGTCATAGCGAGGAAGCAAGCGAACGATTTCCTCGTCCTCCGAGACGTTCCATGCGATGTTGGATATCGCCAGCCTCATGTCATCGCCGCCGGTGCTGGTTTCAAGGTTGTCGGCTCGGACTGGGCATAAGATCTAATCGCCTGAATCGTCTCGCGCACATCGTATTGGTAATTTCCCGCGGCACCGAACAGTTCGGCGTACAAGGTGCGCATATCGTAGGTCGCAACCGTGCCGCTCTGCCTCTGGTCGAACGGTCTACCGAAGCCATGTAGAGATACATCGGCCACGCTGATCGGAGCGGCCGTCAGATGAACTAGACGCAGCTGCGCATTTAGTGCGGTTTGTATGTCGGACCAGAGATTGACCATCGGATAGAACTGAAACACGCCGCGACTCTCGATCGAACCTCGATTATTTCCGTTCAAAAAGTCAAAGATGACATTCTTTCGAAGGCCCGGCCCTACCAACCCGGGTAATCGCACGATCAAAGAATTCGGAAACCGGCTCTCGACGAATTTTTCTAGAAGCCGACGATGCAGTCCGTAGGCGTTGAGACCCGATTCGTCGATCGAGGTCTTTTCATCCGCTCCCAGCGAGCATTTGAACACATCGACGGTGCTGATCAGGATGAAGGTCTCGCACCTGACGGTTTTCAAATGCTCGATCAAGGCGTCGATCTTTCGGCGATCCGCCTCCGGCTCTCGGTTGGCAATCCATTTCTGAGCGGGCGCACCGGCGCACACGATCTTGTCGAATACTTTGCCGGCAATCTCGCCGATGTCGGTCGAACGGTAAGTGGCTTCGAAGACCGCTTGTTTCAGAAGCGTAGTCCCCACGAATCCGGAATGTCCGATGAGTGCATTGGTCATAGCGTCATCTATGCATTATTGAGCGAGTCCGTGCAGAGCTCTTCAGTGTCGAGCTTTTCGGTGTCGAGCTTTTCCAGAACGTCGTAAATGTTGTCGATTTTTCCCCCCAACACCGAAAAGCATCCGGGCAATTCCTCATGTTTTTCGAACAAAATAGGGCGACCGTCATCTCCCTCGTTCTTAACGAGAACGGTTTTGACCTCGAAGAGAGAGTCGACGTATTTCGCATCTGCAACGGCCGGAAGATACCGAGCCACGTCTCTGACGATGCGGTCGACCCGAGTCGCTCGATCGTAGCGATCGATTTTCTGATAGGGGTCGGTTCCAAGCTCGTCGCGCCAGTTTAGGTGCGGCGTATACCGTACGTGCGAAAGCGTATGCAGTCCTCGAGCCGGGAAAGGCATCATCGAGAAAAACGGACCGTCCATGACCGTAATTCCCAAATGTTGAAGCACCGGTGGAACTTGCATCAGCGCCATTTCCGCGATTTCCTGTTTCAGGCCCGTTCGGGTACCGGGGAAGTCGCCTCTGAATTGGTTGAGACCGCTATAAGTGCAATTAAAGACATACCGACAATTTATGAGTTCTTCGGTTCCGTGCTCCGGCTGCGCAGTAACGACTAAATTCCGATTCGACCCTCGAGAGATCGCCGTGATTCGCGTGTTGAGGCGAACCCGAACTCCATTCTCAAGCAATTCGTTTTTTGCCCAAACGGCTAGTTTGCCGGCGTCGAACGCATGCTCTTCGACGAGAAACACGTCCTCGATCAGGCGCGGTTCGAAGAGGTTTCGCAGCTCAGGAGCCGCGCGCTCGATCTTGGCGCCGATTTCTCCGCAGAATCGCTCGAACTGTTTGGCCGTGACTTTCGAGTTACGGCGTGCTATCGCATACAGCTTCGTAAAGTCTTGCTTGACCGCTTGCGGCCAGTCACGAACGAACTTCGGCAGATTCACTCGACTTCGATACGCGGTAATGAAACTGCGCGGGTAGTGATAGCCGTTGTGGACGCGCGCCTGATTATTGTACGAAGCTCTAGTGAGTAACGCGGGCTCGCGTTCGACCAAAAGAATGCGTTTTAGGCCTCGCGTCTTCGCTAGATAGACCGCAATCGCAGCCCCGTAGAAGCCTCCACCGATGATTACCGCATCTTGCGTGAGATCGGCAAGAACCATCATGCCGCTCGTTCGGAAGTGAAGCCGGGCATGCCCACGGACGCAACGGTCTCGATATTAAGCTTTTCGCGCCGAGTCATTCGTACGCTCGTGAATTCTTGCCCGATGTGGTACAGAGGCCCCGCAGTCGCCAGGCTTGCCAATTGAAGGATGTATTCGCTGAGTACGAGCAGGACCAGCGAAATTAGAAAGAACATGCCTGACTGTTGGAGTGAGAGGCTGATCCAACCCGGTGCCACACCCGATTTCAACAGCCCAATGCTTACCACATAGACGGAATAGAGCACGTTGGAGGCGGCCCCAAACAAGGATAAAATAGTAGCAAGCCGTAGCGGAGCTCTCGTAGTCGAGACCAATAAGCGTATCCCACGGTCAATGCTTTCTACAAGCCGCTTGGTGTGCGAAGTCTTAGGTGTTGATGAATATTCGAGATTAACTCTTGAGAATCCACCCGTGGCGGGCAAGTGACGATAAGTCACAACGGGTTGGGGATGCTGAAGAATGAAATTAACGATTCGCTTACTTAGGAGGCGATACTGAGGCGCCTCTTTACCTAGATGAATGCCGTTAAGCCATTTGTAGAGATTGTTAAAGACGGCGAAAGCGCCTAGATAGGCTAGGCTCTGAATGGGCGGATTCTTGTTGCTCGCGAAAACTACGTCGGCACCCTTCGTCGCTTTATCGAGCATCTCGGGAAGGAAGGCGATGTCGTCCGTAAGAGGATCGATCACCGCCACGAAGTCGCCTAAGGCATTCTCCAGCCCCACCCACGTCGCCGCATCGACATCGATTTCTTTCGTGAGGGCGTAAACCTGTACGTTGGCAAGGCCGCTCTCGCCGGTGAGGTTTTTAAGTATCGCGACACTCTCGTCGCTCGATGCGTTATCGACGACGATAAGTTCGTAATCCCCCACGACCGCGGACAGACGCTCGGCGGCATCCGATAAGATGCCTTCAATCAAATTGGATTGGTTGCGTACGACGAACACTACCGACAGAAAAACGGAGCCGAAGGCGCGCTGATCTGCCGGCGCCTGTCGATGGCGGTTGAGATGGATCAGCGGTGCATCGACGGATTCCAAGCCGGCGCAAGTTGCCGATTGTCGTTTCATAAGCGCCGTTTTCTCGTCGAGCAAAAACACATGGTTCTTTGAAAGATGCCGTCCCTTCAAGCGGCACAGACTTTATAGACTGCGATATAGCAGGTCAATTTCAATCGAGATTCCGGTGCGTCGCGAGACGACGCTAGCAGCACGACAAGGCCGATTAGACTCGTATTAGCGACGGATCGATCGACTATCGCAGCATGCTCGAAACACGTTTTTGAATGGGGCCTGACCTCTGCCTTAAGGGTCTCGGCGCCTGTTTTGTTAGCAATGCTATCCATGGATTCGATTTTGTGTCGGTAATGATCAGGAAGTTGCCGGTACGCCATATCCAAAATCGCAGGCGCATACCTTTACGGAGCAGCAGGCGACCGAGTTCCTGAAAGCCGGCGGGTGGAAAGAGTAATCGGCGGTCGTCGGCGGGGATTTAAAGCGGCCGTGTCGGAGCGAGGCGCCGCCGTCGTGCGACCGGGTCGGAGCGTGTGTGGGTAGAGGTAATGTTCGTCTCGGGCACGATTGTCGGCGGCGATCGCGCGCAGCAGGATTTGCACCGCCGTTCGACCCATGGCATACCAATCGACTTGATGGCAAGTCAGCTCGGGTACGTCCTCGCCCCCTGCTCCGACGACGCTCATGTCTTCCGGCACGCGCAGCGCGCGTCGCCGTAGTTCCGCGATCGCAAACTTCGCCAGCGTATTATTGAAACAATACAGCGCCGTGGGGCGCGGCGTCTGGCTTAGCAATTCGTCGATCATCGTGGCGGCGCCGGCCTCGGTCAGCTCGGTGAGAATCTCCCACCGCCGTCGGCGCGATAGCCCGGCGTCGCGAAGTCCTTTGCGATACCCCAGCGGCCGGACGGGATTCATCTCGACGCGCGCCCAATTCGCGTAGGCGATGCGCCGGTGCCCGAGTTGCGCCAGATATCGGATCGCTTCGCGGGCACTTTCGAAGCTGTCGTCCCGAACGGAATGGATGCGAGGGACGTTCGTGTCTCCGTCGACGAGCACCGTCGGCAGGCCCGAGGCGGCGATGTTGCGTAGCATCTTCTCTTCGTCGTACGAAGCGCAGATCAAACCGAGCAGCCGTCCCTCTTCGGTGAGCTTCTTCGCGGTCTTGCGCCAATGTAGGTGCGGAGTATGCTGCACGACGAGCCGGTATCCGGACGCGCCGGCTTCCGCCACGACGCCTTGCAAGATCAGCCCGCTGATCGCGCGGTTCGCTACCTCTTCCGCTCCGCCGGCGGCCGTGAAATCGGTCTGGAGATATCCTAGGAGCTTTTGTGTCTCCGTCCCTTTGATTTGCCCGGCGACGCGCGGAGGTTGCGTGAACGTGCCGCGGCGACGAATCTTGATCAGCAGCCCCTCGCGCTGCAGCGCCTCTTCCGCGAGCCGCACCGTCTCTCGGCTCACGCCCAACTGCTCGGCCAACTCGACTTCCGTCGGCAGCTTGCCGCTCGGAAACCGGTTCTCGGCGATCGCCTGGCGCAAGGCGAGCTCGACTTGGTTCACCATGCTGAGCGGTCGCTCGACCCGGCGGAATTTGACCGGTGCGAGTGGGGCCTTCGCGCGGCCGAGGTTGCGAGTTTTTTTCATCGGCCGGAACCTATAACCATCGATATACAAGTTTCACAACCGCTTGGTGTAATCGGTCTCATTCTACTTTCCTGAAAGGAGAGGTGGTAGCATAAGTTTGTCGACTGCCTGAGCAATCTCCCCTCGTTCCGCTTGCGATCGAATAGGCCGAACATCAAAACAGCACCTTTTATGAAACGCAGCAGTCGGCTGTCGCTGATGTCGGCGTTCTTGCTGGTGTCCGCCGTAGCGAATGCTCAGGATCGCAGCGCGACCGTGAACGTGCGGACGCGAGAAGAACTGGAGCAGGCAGTCGCCGAAGCTCGGCCGGGGACTACGATCGCGATCGCCCCCGGCACTTACGAAGGGGGGCTCGCTTTTTCACGCCTGCAAGGAACGCAAGACCGGCCGATCGTGCTCGCGGCGGCCGACCGCATGCGGCCGCCGATTATCTCGGGCGGAAACTCCTGCCTCCATCTTTCCGATCCTGCCTACGTCGAATTGCGCGACCTCGTTTTAGAGAAGGGACGCGCGAACGGGCTGAACATCGACGACGGCGACTCGCACGATACGCCGGCACATCACGTTTCGCTTCACGGGCTCACGGTGCGCGATATCGGCTCCGATCGGAACCATGATGGAATCAAACTCTCCGGCCTCGACGATTTTCGCGTCGAGCGTTGCACCGTCGAGCGGTGGGGGAAGCGAGGATCCGCGATCGACATGGTCGGATGTCATCGTGGCATCGTAACCCACGGCACGTTTCGCGACGGCGACCCGATCGGCGCGAACGGCGTGCAGATGAAAGGGGGCAGTCGCGACGTGACCGTGCGCTACTGCCGCTTCGAAAACGCGGGGGGCCGGGCCGTCAACCTCGGCGGCAGTACCGGACTTCCGTACTTTCGTCCCGCACAGGCCGGATACGAAGCCAAAGATCTCATCGTCGAAGACTGTATGTTCGTCGGCTCGATGGCACCCGTGGCTTTCGTCGGGGTCGACGGAGCGACGGTTCGCCACAACACTTTCTTCCGGCCGTCTCGCTGGCTGATTCGCATCCTTCAGGAAAATCAGGACTCGAAATTTTTGACGTGCCGCAACGGTTCGTTTATGAAGAATATCGTGGCGTTTAGAAGCGAAGAGCTCGTTTCCGCGGTGAACATCGGCCCTCGGACGGCACCGGAAACTTTTCGCTTCACCGACAACTTTTGGTACTGCCTCGACGCACCGGAGACGACGCAACGAAGAGTGCAACTACCGACGGCCGAGTCCGGTGGTGTTTACGACCAAGCACCCGGTTTTCGAAACGAGGCAAAAAAAGACCTGCAGTTAATCGCCGACAGTCCGGCAAGCGGATTCGGGCCGCGCATCGATTCCACATTACCAACCGACGCCGCTCGAAACACGAACGATCGTCGGTGAATGCCGCTCGATGATGATCGAATATGAATCAAACGATCGAACCGATTTATCTCTCTCTTGGAATTTAACGATGCTCGCTCGCCGCTTCTTCGATAGTCGCCTGTTCCGTCGACCTCACGGTTTCGCACTCTTGATCGGGTCGCTGTCGTGGCTCGGTTGTAGCGAACAGAAGCAACTGGACACGGCCGAGGTTCCCAAAGCTTCGGCAGCCGTTGCGTCGACCAAACCCGCCAAGCCGGCTAAGCCCGTCGCGTCGGCGAAGTCGACCAAGCCCATCGCGCCGATCGCAAAGCTGCCGGCATCCCCTGCCTCGGTCGAGCCAGTCCGATCGTTGGAAGCGCCGAAACCTATTGCTTCGGCGAAGACGACGGTAGCCGTCGCCGTCAACGAAGCCGCACGCGCGGCGCCGCCGGCACAGTTTGCGTCTCAATCGACGGCCTCCGCCGACGGCGATTGGCCTGGGTTCCGCGGCCCGACCGGGATGGGAACCAGTGCGGCTAAGGGGCTGCCGCTCACTTGGGGCGCCGACGAGAACATCGCGTGGAAAGTCGAACTCCCTGGCCCCGGCGCATCGAGCCCGGTCGTGTTCGGCGATCGGATCTACCTCACTTGCTACACCGGTTACTTCATTCCCGGTGAAGAGGGAGGAAGCCTCGAAGAACTGAAACGCAATCTGCTCGCGATGAACCGCGCCGACGGCCGCTTGATATGGAACACGCCTGTGCCCGCGAAACTTCCTGAAGAGAGCCGGATTCGCGATCATGGTTTTGCCGCCAACACGCCGGCCATCGACGAGGAGCGGATCTACGCGTTCTTCGGCAAGTCGGGCGTGTTCGCATTCGATCACGCCGGCAAACAATTGTGGCAAGCCGATGTCGGCGAGAAGACGAACGGCTGGGGTACCTCGGCTTCTCCCGTCCTCTACAAGGACCTCGTCTTCATCAACGCCAGCGTCGAAAGCGAATCGCTCATCGCGCTCGATCGAAAAACCGGAGCCGAAAAATGGCGCACCGGCGGCATTCGCGAAGCGTGGAACACGCCGCTCGTGATCACCGCTACGTCCGGACGAAAAGAATTGATCGTCGCGACGCAAGGTAAGGTTTTGGCATTCGATCCCGAGACGGGCAAGGAACTTTGGTCGTGCAAGACCGACATCGGTTGGTACATGGTCCCGAGCGTCGTGGCCCACGAGGGGGTGGTGTACTGCCTCGGCGGTCGCTCGGGCGTGGCGGCCTTGGCCGTACGAGCCGGCGGCGACGGCGACGTGACGTCGTCGCATCGCCTATGGACGAGCATGAAGGGCTCGAACGTTTCTTCTCCCGTCTATTTAGACGGCCATTTGTATTGGATGCACGAGCAGCGGGGCACGGCGTACTGCGCCAAGGCCGATAGCGGCGAGATCGTCTACGAGCAACGGTTGGAACGTGCGGGTCAGGTTTATTCTTCGGCGCTACTGGCCGACGGCCGGCTGTATTACCTCACGCGCGACGGCAAGACGTTCGTCTTAGCGGCCAAGCCGGAGTTCGAGCAACTGGCGGCGAACGAACTGCGCGATCGCAGCATTTTCAACGGCAGTCCTTCGGTCGACGGCTCGCGACTGTTGATCCGTTCGGATAAGTATTTGTATTGCATCGGCAAATAAGCCGGATGCACGACCGCAGCGAAGCGCTAGCGAGCTTTGCCGCCGGAGCCGTCGTCGATCCAGACGTCGACGCAGTGCGACGGGCGGCCGGCGAACTCGCCCGTGGCGTTGAACTTGAGCATGTCGCCGACCTTGAGCATTTTGGACGCCGCCGCGGTCTTCCCTTTCCAGACTCGCGTCTCCGGGACCAATCGTAGAACGCTCTGCCCGTAAGGCGGCGGCGTTTCCGTATCTTTCTGGTAGTTCAATACCGGCAAGCTTTGCCACTGGACTTCCACGCGTCCTCGCTCGAGATCGAGATTGCGGATTCGATAGCGGAAGCCGTTGAGCGTCGCCTGGCTGTAGTCGTCGCAGATGAAACCACAACGAGTGAAACGACCCTCGGCATCTTGGTACATGTGGAAGCGGTAGCGAACGCCGAGTTGCAAGTCCGCGAGTTTCGACCGGCTTTCCTCGAAGCTGTCGGTCTGAAATCGGACGGCAGATGACCTGGAGCCCGTGTCGAGCATCGTGAACTTCACCGCCTCGCCGGTCGGCTCGGCCTTGAACTCGCCGCTTCCGTTCGCGGCATCGACATCGCTTAGTTCTCCGAACATCACATGCTCGGAATACATCGGCGGCTGGCTGCCTTCCTTCGCTTGAAACCAAGGGAGCTGTCGATTTCCGTAGTCGGTGCGATACGGAAATTGATCGGGATAGTGCTTAGCCAGGCACTCGCGGAAGTCGGGAGTCGGCCGATGCATGTAGCCGTAGTTGATCAAGCATTCTTGAAAAAATTGGTTCTGCAATTTCCAACCCGCCCCGAAGACGCGCACGACTCGGCCGCGACGAAATCCTTCGAGCATGTTGTTCACTTGGATCACGACGCGTCGCCCGCTGCACCCATAACCTTCGACCGGCACGCTCCCGACCTCGACGATCGTTCCCCGTTCGGAGCACGAAGTAGGTTGCCAAGTGCGCAGCTCGTCGTTGCCGACGCAGACGCGCACCTCCTTTCCCTGCGCGAAATCTCGGTCCCAGGTCGTGGCGAACAACTCGGGATCGCCGCTGAAAAACGTCACGGTCAGCGTCTTGCCGGCGGTGCGGTCGACCCGGCCGGCGATCCCTCGCGCCGTCGTGAACTCGATGAAGCGCTTCCGCTGCGCCGCGTCGAATGTTCCTGCGTGTTTCGTGCCGACTAGGCGTGTGAGCCCGCCATCTTCATCGGGCAGCAAGAGGAATTCCATTTCCGTTCCGAGCGGCACATCGCGCAAGTCGGACTCGGTGCCGCGGTAGCTCATGATGGCGTACGGCGGCATGCTGAAATGCTTCAACTCGCCGTCCGTGGTCCGAAAGCGGCCGGTGCGATGAATGAAGTCCGCCCCGACCAATTCCCCTCGAACGCTTTGGGCCGAGCCCAGCGCAGGAAAGACGAGGTCGTCGGCACCGGCCGTAAGCCGGTTGCAAAGAATCGCAGCGACGACGACGCTGCCTAATCCCAATTTGCGAAACATAGCAACTCGATTCGTACAACTAGACCAATTCACTCACGGGCCCGAGGCTGTCGACGAACTTCTCGGCGTTCACTTCCATCTTCTGCAGCATCGTCAGCAAGACGTTGCTGAGGCGCGCCTTTTCATCCTTCGGCTTGCCGCACAACGCGCGCCATTCGTCGTAGCTGAGCGTGTAGCCGTCCTTCAAGTGGGGCCGGTTGTAGTCGATGTGTTGCCCATGCTTGAGTCCTAAGCCCCGGCCGCCGGCGAGCAGCATCGGCAAGTTGCTGTTGCTGTGGCTGTGCCCGTAGCTCATGCCGCTCCCGAGCAGAACCATCGTCCGATCCAGCAGCGGCTCGTCGCCGTCGTGAACCGCACGCAGCGAGTCGAGAAAGTGCGCAAACTGTTGCATGATGAACGCGTCGCTATTCGCCAGCCGTTCGAGCACGACGGGATCGCCGTTGTGGTGCGAAAGATTATGACGACCTTGTGTGATCTTGAGTTCCGGAATGGCGAGTCCGATGACTTCGCTGCCGTTCATATAAGTCACCACGCGAGTCATGTCGGTGCGCAGCGCCAGCACGATCAGGTCGAACATCGTGCGCCAATAGTCGCCGGCCTGAGCCTTGGAAACGTCTCGCTGGAACGGCTCGGAGTCGTTGCGCTTTAAGACCGGTTTGGGGACGTTGAGCCAAGAGTCGAGTCGTTCGATGCGCTGCTCGACGTCGCGAACCGAGTGCAGATACTCATCGAGTTTCGAGCGATCGACTTGCCCGAGGCCGAGCCGGAGCGACTTCGCATCTTCGAGCACCGCATCGAGTACGCTGCGGCGCTTGGTGAGCTGCGCCCGTTGCGCTTCGACCCCGCCGACCGCCTCGCCGAACAACCGTTGAAATACCAGCTTGGGATTGTCTTCCGCCGGCAGCGGCACGCCGTCGCGCGAGAACGCCAGCGTCGTCGAGTTGAACGGCTGACCGGTTCCCGCGGAAACCGAGAGCTCCAGCGAAGGGAAGCGTGTCTGTCGGCCCACGACCTCGGCCATCAGCTGGTCGCAGGAGATCGAGTTTTCGTATTTGCGACCGCTCTGCGCCTCGATCTTCGCCCCGGTCAGCCAAGTGTCGGCACAAACGTGTGCCTGACCGAGGCAATTCGGATGATGCAACCCACTGAAGACCGTTAAGTCGGCCCGATGCTTTTCCAACGGCTTGAGCGACGGGGACAAGTCGAACTCGCGGCCCGCTTGCGTGCATTGCCACGTCATGCCGTTGACGCCGTTGGGAATATAGACGAACACGCTCCGGCGCGGTTTCGTCACATCTGCGGCGGCAGCGCGAGCTCGAATCGGAAGCATGGCATCGAGCAACGGAAGCGCCAGCGCAGCGCCGACTCCGCGCACGAAGCGGCGGCGATCGAGAAGCCATCGCTGAGATCGAATGTGAGCCATGGGTGCGACCGAGGGTTAGCGTTTGGAAAACAACGGGGATGTCACAAGCCCTTCGATGAACGAAACGAGACGATCATCTTGCCGCCGCGCTTGGGCGACGATCGGCTTGAGCGCCTCGCGGTCGACGAACGTCAGGCTCCGCCGCAGCGCGTAGGTAGCGAGCTTTTCGCTCAACGCAGCGGCGAACTTATCGACATCGGCGACGAGCAGTTTGCGGAGTTCCGCACTGTCTTGAAAGGCGCGGCCGTCGGCAAGCCGGCCGCTCGGATCGAGCGTCGGGTCGGCGCCGGTGCCGTCTTTCAACGTCTCGACCGTGCGCCAACGTCCGATCGCGTCGTAGTTGTCGAAGGCGATCCCCAGCGGGTCGATCTTATTATGGCAAGCCGTGCAATTCGGGTCGGAGCGATGCAGTTCCAGCTTCTCGCGCACGCCGGCTTTCTTTTGATCGGGGGCTGCCGTAGTCAAGGCCGAAACGTTCGCCGGCGGCGGTGGAGGGGGCTTGCCGATGATCGACTCGAGAATCCACGTCCCTCGATGCACGGGCCGATGCCGCGTGCCGTCCGACGTGAGGCTGAGAATCGAGGCGTGCGTCAGAACGCCGCCCCGATGATGCTCGGGCCGCAACGCAACGCGCCGCAAGTGATCGCCGCGAACACCTGCGATACCGTAGTGTTTTGCGAGGCGTTCGTTGAGCATCGTCCAGTCGGAGTCTAAGAAGTCGCGAATGCTTCCGTTCCCGCGCAGCACTTCGCCGAACACGCCGATCGTCTCGGCGAGCATGCTTTGTTCTAGGTTGTCGTCGTAGTCGGGATACAAAGCCTTGTCCGGCGCGAACATTCCCACCTTGCGTAGTTGCAACCACTGACGCGGAAAGCTTTGCGCAAACGAGGCCGATTTCGGATCGGCAAGCATGCGCCGTGCTTCGGCGAGCAATGTTTGGGGATCGTGCAGCTTCTCGGTCCGCGCCAAGTCCAGCAGCGGCTGATCGGGCGGCGCACTCCACAAGAAAAAGGAGAGCCGCGAGGCGAGTTCCCAAGCGGTGAGGCGGTCGCTTTGATCTGCCGCTCGACCTTCTTCCAAATAGAGAAAGCTCTTCGCGCACAACACCGCAACGAGCCCTTGCCTTACGGCCGTCTCGAAGGAGTCGCCGAGTAGGAGCGACGTTTCGACCGGCTTGAGCAACCGCTCGATTTCTTCGTCTTCGACCGGTCGTCGCCAGGCGCGCTCGGCGAAGCGGGCCAAGATTCGGCGTGCGTAGTCGAAACCTTTCTTCGCGCCTTCGTCGTCGAAGAAGATACGTCGATGCGCCGCGGTGGGCCAGGAGTCGAAGAGAGGGCCGTCCCATTCGACGCTGTCGATAATGAGCGTCGGTTGGATCGGTCGATAGTCGTCGTCGGTGAGCTTCAGCTGCCACGGAGCGCGGCTTCGCATGTCGGTGAAGGCGACGCCGCCCGGACCGTGGCGCGAGCGGCGCGAGCCCGGCTCAGGACCGGGAACGGAGTTCGCCAGTCGCACCGGATGCTTGCCCGCGGCGAGATGGACGCGTGTTTCCAGCGTGATCGGCTTGTCTTCCGGCGCGTCGACGTCTTGTTCTAAGACCGTCTTGTCGATGTTCGAGAGATAGACCTTCAATCGCGGCGCGATGCCCCCTTCGGGCCGTAGCCCACTAAGCTTGATGCGCAGTCGATACTCGCCGGCGGTCTTGAGCTCTAAGGGCCAAGTATCCGAAACATGGTTATTCGGATTGAGATCCAAGCGGACTCGATCGGCGATGCCGCGCGCCTCGAACTCCTTGCGCAGATAGCCGGAGCGCATCTCAAACGGAGTCCAGCGAATCAATTCGCGTTTGGGTTCGGGCCTCAGCGAGAGGGCCTCGTCGAGCACCATCTCGGCGGCGGCAAGATACTTCTCGACATGCGCCGGCGAAAGCGAAAGGACCGACCCGATTCGCTCGAAGCCCTTCCAATCGGGATCCTCCGGCAGTCCGGTCGGGCCGTTCACGTCGAACGTGACCCCGAGCAAGTCGCGAATGGAGTTCGCGTATTCCTCGCGCGTCAGCTTACGGAAGGCGATTCGCTCCGCGCCGGCCGTCTGACGGACTGCCTCGGCTTCGTGCAGCTGGCCTGCGATCCACTCCGCTAGGCCGGCGACATCCGTCGGGCTAGGTCGCGGCTCCGACTTCGGTGGCATGTCCCCGGAGTTGATCCGGTTCATGATCTCTTCCCAATGCCCCATCACTTTCGGCGAGGTGTAATCCAACGCCAGATCGTCGATGCGCAAATCGCCCGACGACTTCGCGGCGTCGTGGCACTTGTGGCAATGCCGCACGAAGAACGGTTTCACGACCGTTTCATAGCCCGCGATTTCAGCCGGCGATGTGATCTGCGTTTTGATCTGTGCTTTGGGCGGCGATTCGGCCGAAGAGCCGACTACCGACGCGATCGCACCGACCACGACGACCAACAGCGGAATACAAATTCGTAGCCACATGAGGCGCTGCAGGGAAAGGTGTCTGAGGGATCGCGACCCACGCACTCGGTCCCTCATGGTAAGCGTTGGTAGGCGCAAGTCCTAGCTTTCGGCGCCGATCAGCTTCCGCTCGCGTTGCAACAAAGCGTGGCGCCGATCGGCTCCCGGCCGTGGCCTAGCGGGGGGCGAGTTGCCGCTCGGCGTGACGCGATGGCAGGGAACGGCGAAGTAGTGATGGCAATTCGCGCAGGCGCTGCCGACGGCCCGCATGGCTCGCGGCGCGCCGATCTTCTTCGCCACTTCGGCATATGTCAGCGTTTTCCCGACCGGAATTCGCTGCACGACGCGCCACACCCGATTTTGAAACGCCGTTCCCCGCAGATCGAGCCGGAGACCGAGCGGACGCGGCGGATCTTCGATATGCGCCAGCACCTTCGCTAAGCGGGCCTCGTCGTCGCTGGTCCCTTCGACGAACTGCGACTTCGGAAAACACCGCTGCAACGCTTCGATGGCAAAGCTCGGATTCTCGCCGAGCAAGATCGCCGCCACCCCTTTCGTACCGGTCGCCACGAGCACCGCGCCGAGCGCGCTGCGGCCGATCGCGAACCGGAGCTCATCGCTCTTCGATCGTGCGGGCTTCCGCCGCGCGCGATTACCGTCGATGGAGATCTTTTTCATCCGATGCACGCCGCAAAAAATCTAACGAGTCACAAGCCCCTGCATGGCGACGACCTCGAGGTCGCGGCCTTTGATCTTCCGCAGCGGCACCAGTTCGTCGTGAACCCAACGCGGGTCGGGTGCGCCGCTGATGAACCAGTCGCCGCCGTTGTCGGCGAGCATCAGGCCATGCTTCTTCATGCCGTCGAGGATCACGCGGGCCGCACCTTGGAAGGCCGAGACGTCGAAATCGGCCTTGAGGCGAACGCGCATTCCCATCGGGGGCAAATGCTCGTCTTTGTGCGGGCTGGCGAAATGCCGAGCCGGCGACACATACGCGCGGCGCGACTTCTTTACGGTGAATCGCAACGCGTGCTTCAACACCCCTTGACCGCAAATTTCATCGTAGCGCGCCAAGCCGGGCAGAATCGGAAGACCGGCCGCATCGGCGCTCGTCCAGCCGGCGGGGCGAGGCTTCGGGTTCTTTAAGTCGAAGATCGCTCCGCTCGCGGCGCGCCAAGATTTGCCACCGTCTTCGGGGAAGGCATGAAACAACTCGTAGAGCTTCCACGTGTCTCGATCCAGCACGAGCACATGCCGATCCCCGTCCGACTTCGGGCCCCCTTCGATCGGCGCTGCCGGCGGAATCGGGTACGGCCCGGGATCGCTTTCGTCGGCGTATTCGAAACTCACCGGCACTCGCGGTTGGTCTCCGCCGACGATGTAATAAGGAATCCCCGCCGGCATCCCCTGCCAGATCGAGCCGAAATCTTCGTGCAACGATTTCTCTGCGCCGATCGACGCGATGAGGGCGTCGCTCAGCGGATCGACGGCATCTTGCGAGATGTCGCGATTCCATTCATCGCTTGCCGGCAGCAGCAATCGGCCGCCGAGATCGGCGTTGGCACCGAGTGCAAGCTTCGGCTCGGCACCGAAGGCGCGGCTCGAACCGAGTGCGGCGAGCGCCGCGACCTGCCCGAGAAATCGACGACGATCGGTAGCCATAGAGACCTCGTGAGTCGCTCGTGAATCGTAGAAGCGTGAGGGGTTGCTTCGATCAACGGTGTCTATTAAGTGTCTATTAAACGTTGCCGGCTACGGCTTCTCAGGTGCCGGCTTCTTTCGGCGGGCTTCGATGTCGACCGTGGCTTGGTCGAGGAAGGCGCGAAAGTCGTCCTTCTCGGGGAAGCGTTCGCTTTTCGGTTCTGCTTCGAAGAGCTTCACCGCCAGGTCGAAGTCGTCGCGGGCCTCGCGGTCGCGCAGCAGATGCAATTTGGCGAAGCCGCGGGCCGCTACTAAAAAGCTTTGCGTCGGCTCGGTGCCGAAGGCGACGTCGAAATCGGCGATCGCGCCCGCATAGTCTTTCTTGAGGTAGCGATAGTTGGCCCGGCGCTCGAACTCGGCGAGTTCTTTCGGTGCCGCCTTGATCGCAGCATCGGCGTCGGCCAATGCGGCGGTCAGTTGCTCGGCCGGCACCCACGCTTCAGGGCGCTCCATGCGCAAGAATTGAAAGCGGGGAGCTCGCTTCGCCGCTTCGTCGAAGTCGGCGATTCCTTTTTCATAGTCCTTCTTGCCGCAATAGGCATCGCCCCGAGCTTTGTAGAGGTGGGCATACAGCGCGTCGCGCGTGTCCGACTTGAGCAGCTCGGTGATTTCGGTCAAGGCCCGATCGTAGTCTCCGATGCGCACGAGCAGCAACGCGCGCTGCTCTCGTTTTCGATAATAGTTCGGCTGCAACAGAAGCAGCGCATCGTAGTCGCGAACCGCTTCGGGTAGCTTGCCAATTTGCTCGTAGAGCTGTGCTCGCGACTCCAACGCATCCGTCGACTTCGGGTCGAGTCCGATCGCGGCGTCGTAGTCGGCCAGGACGAGAGTGAAATCTTTCGAGCCGTAATTCACCTTCTGGTAGCGCGCCGCGGCACGCCCTAAATAGGTTTGGAGGTTCTTTGAGTCGAGCCGAATCGCCGTGTCGTAATCTTTCAGCGAAGCATCGATGCGACTTTCGTCCAAATGCAATTTCGCCCGGGCCGAGTAACCTTCGGCGGCGTCGGGTGCGAGGCGAATCGCTTCTTCGAAATCAGCCGCCGCCTCTTTCGCTTTATTGATGCGGAGCAAGTAGCGTCCGCGCACGAGTCGCGACTGCACGTTTTCGGGAGCCGCCGCAACCGCCGCATCCAAGTCGACGATCACTTGCGGATACTCTCCTCTGGCGACCCGCAGTTCCGACCGTACGACCAGCGCCCGCGGATTTTTGGGCGCTAAGCGAATCGCCTCGTCGATCAGCGCCAGTGCCGCATCGAGATCTTTGGCCTGATTGAGCGTCTTGCGAGCCAAGATGATTTCCGTTTGCTCGATCAGTTTTTTCACTTGGGTCGAGGCGTCGTCACCGGCGAGCGGCGCGTTGCCGGCCTTAAACGAAGCGATGAGCGTCGGTAGTTCCCCTTTCACTCCGAGGTCGGCCGCAGTCTTAAGCTCCGGCGCCGCCGTCGTTGCGATCATCACGATGAGCATGCCGCGCGGTTGCTCGACGACATAGGCGGGGAGCAGCACGATGCGTCCCCAACCTCCGACGCTCTTGTCGTCGGTTTGAAACGAGAAGTCGAAGCCGAAGCCCGCATAAGTGCCGAACTTCAGATCTCGATCGGGCTCGGCCTTGAAGTTCGGAAACCCGTTCGCGAACTGCCCGCGGAATTGTTCGGTGAGCGCTTTCATCAGCTCGCGTCCGATGTCGCCGGGGACGATCCCCTCGAGCGCACCGACGGCAAGGTTTTCCAGCGTCGTGACTTCCCCGTCGGCGGCTACCGCCTGACGTTCGAACTTCACGAAGTTGGAGCTCTGATCGGTCCCGGCTTTCGGATCGGCCTTCCAGTGCTTCGGATACTTAAAAGAAAACGGCACGAAACGCTCGACGTGTCGCTTGCCGAGCGCGCTCAACTCGTTCCGATAAACGCTTAAGTCGGCATCCGCGGTCGGAGGATCGGCGGCCCATGCGCCGGTCGACGGCATTCCGAAAATCGACACGAACAAGAGTACCATGATCGGCACCGGCGCACCGATTCGAGACGTCAGTGTCGTTCCTCGCGTAGTCATGGCGGGCCTCGCTGTCGTAAAACTTTGGATGAAGCTCAATGCTGTGGTTTTCCGCGTCATGTTACACTATTTTATTCAAACACAAACTTTAGTTTCGTGTTCGTTGACGCCTGAGAAACGAGCAAACCGTTTATGTCGCAACCGGGCTTCTTCTCGCGCGAGCGGATCGTCGCACCGGCCGACTTCAACCGTTGGCGCATTCCTCCGGCGTCGATCGCGATTCATCTCTGCATCGGCGCAGCGTATGCCTGGAGCATCTTCAATCCGGCGTTGATGCGCATCCGCGGAGTCGTCGTCCCAGCCGCCGACGATTGGAAGCTGCCGCAAGTGGTTTGGGTCTTCACCGTGGCGATCGTTTGCCTCGGTCTGTCGGCAGCCGTGGCGGGGAAATGGTTGGAGCGCGTCGGGCCGCGCACCGTCGGCGTCGTCGCGGCGTTCTTGTGGAGCGGCGGTTATCTGCTCGGCAGCCTCGGCATCGCCGCGCACCAATTATGGTTGCTCTATCTCGGCTACGGCGTCATCGGCGGTTGCGGGCTCGGGCTCGGTTACGTCTCGCCGGTGAGCACGCTCATTAAGTGGTTTCCCGACCGCCGCGGCATGGCCGCAGGCATGGCGATCATGGGCTTCGGCGGCGGCGCGATTCTTGCCGCACCCTTGCAAGAACGCTTGATGCAGTCGTGCTACGAAGCGCCGCAGTATCTCGGACGTGCGACGGATGTCGCACTCATCACCGAAGCCGGCCGCCGCTTTGCGACCATCGCCGGCGAGCGGCGCGAAGTGGTCGTCGTCGGAGCGAAGGAAACCGCGCAGATGGTCGTGCCCGGTCCGGAAGGAGTGTATGTCGTCGGCACGGGGGACGTCGGCATCGCCGCGACGTTCTTAACCTTGGGCGCGGCGTATCTCGTCATCATGCTCGCGGCGGCATTGTCGTTTCGCGTCCCGGCCGCCGGTTGGCGACCGGCCGGCTGGGTTCCTCGCGACGATGCGACGGCGGCAGCGCGTATGATCGCCGTGCGCGATGTCGATCCCGACGCGGCTTTGCGAACGCCGCAGTTCTATTTGCTGTGGATCATGCTCTGCTTCAACGTCACGGCCGGCATCGGCGTCCTCGGGGTCGCGAAGACGATGATGACCGAAATCTTCGGCTCCGCTTTGCCGGCGATCGTCGATAGCCGTTTCGCGGCGACCTACGTGCTGATGATCGGCGTCTTCAACATGCTCGGCCGTTTTTTCTGGGCGAGCATGTCCGACCTCCTCGGTCGAAAGCGAACGTATGCGATCTTCTTCGGCGTCGGCGCTGCGCTCTATGCGGCGATCCCGTCGATCGTCGGACGTGAAAGCCCCGAGCACGAACTGGCGCCGCTCGTTCTGTTCTACGGCGTGACGATGCTCATCTTCACGATGTACGGCGGCGGCTTCGCGACGATTCCGGCGTACTTGGCCGATCTGTTCGGCGCGCGCAACGTCGGCGCGATTCACGGCCGGCTGTTAACCGCTTGGAGCACGGCGGGAGTCTTGGGTCCTTGGGCGATTACCGCGTTGCGGCAACATTCGGAAAAGCGCGCGATCGAAGCCTTGGCGAACGTCGTCTCGCCCGACAAGTTCGCCGAGCGGTTCGGCGCCCCGTTGGCGGATTTGCCGCTCTTGGTCGAACGCAAAACCGTGACGCTCGCGAAGCTCTTCGAACTCGCCCCGCTCGGCACGCTCGACCCCTCGCGCTCGCTCTACGATTCGACGATGTACCTGATGGCCGGATTGCTCGTCATCGGCTTCGTCGCCGACATGCTCGTGCGACCGGTCGCCGCCAAGCACCTGGCCCCGATGAAGTGATCGCTAGCCGGTGGCTGCGGCTAGGGAGCGGCGGCACATTCCGACATGGGGACAAGCATCGATGTTTCCCCGCAAAATACTCCCCCGCCCCCCGCCGGATGAGCGCCGAAGCTTGACGCGAAGCGATAGATCAACGATCCTTGATAGGCAATCCGAAAGGGTCTCTTAGGAGTCGCTGGCATGGAACAAAAATTCGAAGTCGTCCCTCAGGCCGAGATTCGTCTGGAGGGTCGCCGCGTCGTCCGCAACGACGTCACGCACGATTGGGGTCTCCGTCTGCAATGGGAAGTTCGTCGCGACGGCAAGGTGCTCGCCACCCCGCCGGCCCGCGCCGAAACCAGCTACGAACATCCCGACACGACGCCGGGCAAATACGAAATCGTGCTGCAAAGCTGGAAGTATGTCGATTACAAGAAGACGCCGACCGGCGAGTTCGTGAACAGCAAGTTCATCGAAATCTCGAACAAGGTCAGCTATACGATCTGACACGCACGCCTCACGCACTGAAGCCCCTGCCTGCTACGCCTGCCTCACCGATTTGTTCTTCGAGTTGCTTGCTCGTTCCGCCTGCCTGCCCGAGCGCGGCCCCCTGCTCCGCTCGCCACCGCCCCTAGACCCTCGCCTTATCCATCCCATTACGGGAGAGTAATCATGCTGCATATCGGTGACGTGAAGGTTCCGGTTTGTCACGGCGTCACGCGTCGTAGTTTTCTGCAAGCAGGCTCGACCGGCTTGGCCGGCATGACGCTCACCAACCTGCTCGGGCTCGAAGCCTCCGGAGCCGTCGATGGGCGCAGCTCGAAGATCAAGAACTGCATCACGATCTTCCTCGTCGGTTCGCCCGGACAAGTCGATACCTGGGACATGAAGCCCGACGCGCCGGCCGAAGTGCGCGGCAAGTTCGCGCCGATCGGCACCAACGTGCCGGGCATTCAGATTTGCGAACACTTCCCGCTCATGGCCCGCATGATGGACCGCGTGGCGCTGATTCGCAGCTTGCATCACAAGACCGGCGCGACGCACGAGAACGGCCAACGCTGGATGATGACCGGCCACGACTTCACGGCCGACACGGTGAAGCCGCATAGCGGTGCGGTCGTGTCGCGCATGTTCGGTCAGCGCAGCGAGTTGCCGGCGAGCGTGATCTTGCCGGTTCCGATCGGCAACACGGGCGCAGGCCCTTTACACGGACAAACCGCGGCGTATCTCGGCAGCGCGCACGAGCCGTTCTTTCTCAATTCCGATCCGGCTCAGCCCGACTTCAAAGTCTCCGATCTCGAAGCCCCCAAGGGGCACACCGAAACCCGACTCGATGCCCGGAAGAAGCTCCTGTCGCAGCTCGACGATTTGCAGCGCCGCAACGAAAGCCGCAGCACGCAGATGCACGAAAGTTCCTACGATCGCGCGTTTCAATTGCTGACGTCGCCGAAGGCCAAGGAGACGTTCAACCTCGACAAGGAATCGCCGAAGCTCCGCGATCGCTACGGTCGCAACACCTTCGGGCAAAGCTGCCTGATGGCCCGCCGGATGATCGAAGGGGGCGTGCGCTACGTGACCGTCAACCACTTCGACACCGTCTTCAATCTCTCCTGTTGGGACATGCACGCCGACGGCGGTAGCTTGAACAATACCTATCTCGACTACGAACGCCACCTCTGCCCGCAATTCGATCTCGCGTTCACGGCGCTCATCGAAGATTTGGAACAGCGCGGCATGTTGGACGATACGGTCGTGGCGGTGCTGAGCGAGTTCGGTCGCACGCCGCGTTTGAACCCCAAGGGAGGCCGCGACCATTACCCCGGCGCGTGGACCAACTTCCTTTGCGGCGGCAATATTCGGGGCGGTCAGGTCATCGGGTCGACCGACAAGATCGGCTCGGCCCCAGCCAATAATCCGATCGAGCCGCCGCAAGTGCTCGCGTCGATCTATCACGGCATGGGCATCAACCTCGAAACGACGATGATGCCCGGCCCCGGCGACCGACCGATCCGCTTGGTCGAAGCCGAACCGATTCGCCAACTGTTCTCGTAAGGAGTCGGTTCCTTGCGAGCCACGATTTTCGCTAGCGCCGAGCCGCCGCCGGCCCGTTCCGCCACGCCGCCGCGCACCCTGTTCGTCGCGCGCGGCCTGTGCGCGGCGTTGCTTTGGAGCGCGCTGGGGGTTGCCTCGGCTTCGGCCGTCGAGCCGACGATTCGCTTGCTCGACGTGCGCGGCTTGCAACTCGGCGGCACGACGACCCTCATCATCGACGGCGATGATCTCGGCCCTCTCGCTCCACTCACTGTCGCTCCGCCCGCTGCTGCGGTAAGCCCCGCCGCAAAGGACGCAAAAGTTGCCGCTAAGGATGTTGTTGTTCCAGTGCAGGGCCCGCGGCTGATGCTCCCCTTCGCTGCGAAGCAGGAGCTTAAGAAAGGGGCGACCGACAAGCGGGCCGTGTTCGACGTCACGCTCGCCGACGACATTGCGCCCGGCTACTACAACCTCCGGCTCACGACCGACGGCGGCGTAAGCTTGCCGGTCGTCATCGCGGTCGATCGGATGATTCAACGACCGCTCGCCCCCGAAACCACGCAGCTCCCCGCCGCCTTGCACGGCACGGCATCGGGCAGCGTTCCCTTGGAAACGAAGTTCACGGGCAAGGCCGGCGAGCGTTTCATGGCCGAGGTCGAATCGCAACGGCTCGGCGGCAAGCTTCGACCGGTCGTCCATCTCTACGGACCTAAGCGAGCGCAGATCGGATGGTCATGGCCCTCGCCGGCCCTCTATGGCGACACCCGCCTCATGGCGACGCTGCCGACCGACGGCACCTACACGGTTGCGGTTCACGATCTCGAATACGCCGCGCCTGCGAGCAGCTACTTCCGGCTTCGCCTAGGCCGTTGGTCGTCGGCCGATCAAGTGTTTCCTCCGGTCGTGAAGAGCGGCGGACGCGCGACCTTCGAGCTCGTCGGCAGTTCGCCTCCCGAACGGATCGACATGGCCTCGATGCCGGGCTCGTCGACGCTCCCCTTCCCTGCGCCGAAGTCGGGCCTTTGGAGCGGACCACGACCGTTCGTGCAAACGAGTTCCTGTCCCGAGCTTATCGAGCAACCGACGTCGAGCCCGCCAGGCAACGTTCAAGAGTTGCCGAGCGGCCCGGTCGGCGTGAGCGGCCGGTTGCTCAAGCCGGGCGAAGAAGATCGGTATCGGATCGCCGTCGCGCCGAATACGAAGCTGCGCCTCGAAGTCTTCGCCGAGCGGAACGGCTCTCCCGTCGATACGGCGATCGTCATACGAGGCGAGAAAGACGCCTTGCTCACGCGCGGCGAAGACGGCGTCGGCACGATCGACCCCGTGCTCGAGTATACGGTTCCCGACAAGACGACTTCGCTCGTCGTCGGAGTCGTCGATGCGCAAGGACGCGGCGGCGTCGATGCGACGTATCGCCTCTTCATCGAACCGGCGTCGGGCGGCCCCGGCGATTTCCGACTTTCGACCGCCGCCCAACGCCTAACGTTGCCGGCCGGTGGAAGAGTCGTGGTGCCGGTCGTCGCCGAGCGACGAGGCTACGCCGGCGAGATCGAAGTAACCGCTCAGGGATTGCCCGCCGGCGTCAAGCTGGAAGGGGGCAAGATCCCCGCCGAGGCCGATGGAACGCTCGTCACCATCGAACGAACCGGCCCGTTGGCCGACGCCGCGATTACCGAATGGCAAGGCCGCGCGGCGGGAGATGTCGTCCGACCGGTCGTGCTTAAGGGACATCCGGCCGAGCGCTTGCAACCTTGGCTCGCGACGGAGCTCGCCATCGCACCGACCGGCGCAAGCGCCGGCCCGTTCACGATCCAATGGCGCGGCCTGCCCGCCGACGCACGATTGATTCCCGCGCAGAAGTTGACGTTGCCGTTCGAGGTCGTGCGCCCGGATGTCAAAGCCGACGACAAAGGAAACAAGCCGGCCGACACGACGACGGTTCGGCTCTCGCTCGTGACGAGCCAGCTCGCGCCGCTGGTGAACAATCAGCCCGACCTGCCGAAAACGCTCCGTGTCGAGAAGCCGGTCGAGTTGGCGCCGAAGGTCGGGACGGGAGAGATCGTCGTGCTGATCCCGCCGGAAATCATGAACCCGACGTACGACGTGAGCGTGCAAGCCGAGCTATTGGCGGCCGATAAAAAGACGGTCCTGGCAACCTCGTTCGCTCCGGTGAAGCGGCTCCCCTTAAGCTTGCCCGTGGCGTTGAAACTCAACGGCCCTGTCGTGGTTCCCGCGGCGCTCGATGCCAAGACCGGCGCGAAGTTGGAGCTCAAGGGAAAGATCGAACGCCGCGAAGGGGCCGTCGGCGAAGTGACCGTCGCCCTCACCGGTTTGCCGCCGACCATTGCGGCGGTCGCGCCGGTGATCGTGAAGGCCGACGCGAACGACTTCACGCTCAATCTCGTGCTTCCCCCGACCACGCCGGCCGGCAAAATCGCCGGCCTTAAGCTCTCCGCCTCGCTCGCTCCCGATGCCAAGCAGCCGGCCGTCCGCGTGCGCAGCCGCGACACGGAATTCGCCGTCGTCGTCGAACCCTCCAGCAGCACTCCGAAGAAGTAAAACGCTATGTTTCGTTTATCGGTTCGTCTTTGCATTACTTTTTGTGGGCTCGCCCTCTTCGGGTGCTTCGCCGCCGAGCCCGTGGCCGCCGCTCCCGAATCGAAAACGGAATCGAAAGCGGAATCGAAGCTCGAGGCCGTGTCGGTCTTCCCCCTCTCGCTCGAGCTTCGGCACGTTCGGGAACCTCGTTCGTTGCAAGTCTTCGGCACCACGGCCGATGGTTTCTCGGTCGATCTGCATGCCGAGGCGAAGTACCGCAGCGCCGACGAAAAAGTCGCCGTGGTCGATGCCGCAGGTTGGGTTCGTCCCGTCGCCGGCGGCGAAACGAAGGTCACGATCGAAGTCGCCGGCCGGACGCTTACCGTACCGGTGAAGTCGCAGCTGCCGGCCGTCGAGCCGAAGTACAGCTTCCGTCATGAAGTTATGGCGGTGCTGACCAAAGGGGGCTGCAACATGGGTGCGTGCCACGGCTACTCTCTCGGCAAGAACGGCTTCAAGCTCTCGCTGCGCGGCTCCGATCCGGAGCTCGATTATCCGGCGATCGTGAAAGAGATGTACGGCCGGCGCCTCGACTTCGAGAATCCGGTGGGGAGTCTGCTCGTCGCGAAGCCGCGCGGCGATGTCGTGCACGAAGGAGGCGTTCGCTTCCCGCGCGGGAGTCTGCAAGACGAGATTCTTTTGAACTGGTCGCGGCAAGGAGCCCCGAGCGATCTCGACGATCCGCGCCGCGTCGTCCGCGTGAGCCTGATGCCCGAGAAGCTGGTGTTGCGCCCCGGCAAGAGTTATCGCCTGCAACTCACCGCCCACTACGACGATGGCTCGACCCGCGATGTGACGCGGCTCGGGATGTTCGCCGTCAACAATCCGCAATTCGCCGGGGTCGACGACGAAGGCCGGATCGTCGCCGGCGAAGTCGGCGAGACGGCGATCGTCGCCCGCTTCGAGCGCACCTTCGCCGCGACGGGCCTGATCGTCTTATCCCCCGCGGCGAACTTCACCCCGACGCCGGTGCCGCAAGACAACCTGATCGATCGCGCCGTCGTCGAGAAGCTCAATCGCCTCCGCATCGCCCCTTCCCCTGCGGCCGGCGACGAAGAGTTCTTGCGCCGCATCTATCTCGACCTGATCGGCGTGCAGCCGAAGCCCGAAGAGATTCGCGCGTTCTTAGCCGATGCCGCTCCGAAAAAACGCGAAGCGACGATCGACGCGCTCCTCGAGCGGCCGGAGTTCGTCGACCAGTGGTCGCTCAAATGGGGCGACCTGTTGCAAAACTCCCGCAACTCCGTGAGCTCCAACTCCGTGTTTCTCTTCCGGGAATTCTTGCGCGGCGCGGTCGCGTCGAACATGCCTCTCGACGAGTTCGTGCGCCGCATTCTCACGGCCCGCGGCGGCGCGATCGACGATCCGGCGAGCACCTACTTCGCGATCAGCAAAGACACGAACGACACCGTCGAACGGGCCACGCAAGTCTTCTGCGGCGTCCGGATGCTCTGCACGCGTTGCCACAGCCATCCGTTGGAGAACTGGACGCAGGCCGACTACTACGGCCTCGGCAGCTTCTTCAGCCAAGTGACGACGCGCCCCGACGTACGGTTCCCCGGCATTCAGAACGCGAAGCTAGTGCAGGTCAATTTCGCCGTCGGCTCGGCCGTGAACCCGCGCACCGGCCGCCCGCAACCGCCCCGCTTTCTCGGCGGCGCCGAGCCGGAGTTGCCGGCCGATGTCGATCGTCGCGCGGCTTACGCCCAGTGGCTTACATCGCCCGACAATGCGTTCTTTGCCCGCGGCATGGTCAATCGCATTTGGAGCTACTTCTTTCATCGCGGCATCGTCGACCCGGTCGACGACGTGCGCAGCACCAACCCGCCGATCAATCCCCTCTTGCTCGACGCCCTCACGGCCGACTTCATCGCCCATAAGTTCGACGTGAAGCATCTGATGCGGCGCATCGTCACTTCGGCGACCTACCAGCGAACCGGCGCTCCGAACGAGAGCAACCGCCACGACGAGCAGAACTTTTCGCATGCCGTTCCGCGGCGCATCCCGGCCGAGGCATTGCTCGATTCGCTCGTGCAGGCCACGAACGTGCCCGAGGCGTTCGGCGGCGCGCCGCAAGGCTTCCGCGCAGCGCAGCTGCCGGACGCGAACGTCACGAGCCCGTTCCTGAATCTGTTCGGCAAGCCGCAACGCATGGAGGCCTGCGAGTGCGAGCGCGACAACGGCTCGAACATGCTGCAAGCCCTGCACCTCATCAACGGCACCGGCATCCTCGGCCGCGTCGGCAATCCGACGGGCCGGGTCGCTCAGCTCGCCAAGCAGCTGACGAACGACGAAGAGTTGGTGACGGAACTCTATCTCTGGTCGCTGGCTCGCCGCCCGAGCGACGCGGAGACGAAAGCCGGCACGGCGTTCATCAAGTCGTACGCCGACCGCCGCCTCGAAGCGGCCCAAGACCTGATGTGGGCCCTGCTCAACACGAAAGACTTCTTGTTGGTGAATTGAAAAAGTAGCAGGCACGTTCCACGTGCCGTAGCCGCGACGGTCTCAGTGCCGCCGCCGCGGAATCGTTCATGCCAGGTGTGGCGGCGATCCGCAACGGTGCCGTGTCGATCGAGACTCGATCGTGGATTGCGCTGCTACGGCCCTTGTGGTTACGGCACGTGGAACGTGCCTACTACTTTGGCCTACTGAGAAACGCGTTCTTCGCGCGGCAAGTTCGTCGGGCTTTCGGCCGCTAAGCGGAGCCGTTCACGGTGTCTTCACCTGTGGCGGATGCCGGCGTGAGCAGACCGTTGAACAGGACGTCGAACAGTTCTTGGCTTTGCTGCGCGAGCGGCTTCTTTCTGCCGGCGAAGTAGTTGAGAAACATCGTCCCGAAGACGAAGTTGCAAATCGCTTCGTCGATCAATTCGACCGGCCGTTCGCGCATCACCCCTTCCTCTACGAGGCGGGCGAAGAGCGCGATCCATTTCTGATTTTCTTTCGGCCGCTCGTCGAAGAACGTCGCTTTGTGCCGACCGCGAAAATGGGCTCGCTCTTGAATCAACAACTCCACGACTTCCGGGTGGGAATCGAAAAACGTAATGAACGTGTGGATGCCGACTCGAATTTGCTCGAGCGGGCAGGTCGACGCATCGACCGCTTGATCGAGTTCTTTGAGGAGCCATTGGCGAGCATGCTCGACGGTCGCTAGGAATAGCCCTTCCTTGTTGGTGAACCTGCGGTAGACGGTCCCCTTCCCCACACCGGCTTGATCGGCGATTTCCTGCACATCGGCCGCGGCAAAGCCTTGGGTCGAGAAGACCGTCATCGCGGCGTTGAGCACCTCGAGCGTCCGCTTGGCATGCATTTCTTCAGCGCCGAGGCGAGCGTCGGGCAGTGGTTTTTCAGATTGGGTCATGCGGGCGATGCGAGCACTCCACCACTCTCGAACGAAGGCGATCGCCTAGTAGAAAGTGGGGGAAATGTTTCTGAGTAAGTGTCGTCCTAGATTCTAGTTACGAAGAGCAATGTCGGAGAAAACTGACGTGGACGGACTGGTCCGTCCGATCTATAGTATATCGTCATCGAACCGCAGGCCATCATCTTTTGTCCTAACATAATCGTTAGCGCCAACCGTGGATGCGCCGATCCGGACGAACCAGACCTCGATCCTGGTTCGGGCTTTGCCGATCGCCAGGATACCACTTCTATGCTCGTTCGCTTCACGCTGCCGCCGCGCTCCCTGCGGGCTTGTCTTTCGCTCGCGATCGTGGCTGCGGCCGCATTCTCGGGCTGCAAAAAGCCCAATCAGTTCGTCCCTCCTCCTCCGCCGCAGGTCGAAGTGGCTCGCGCTCTCAGCGACGATGTGGTCGACTACCTCGAATTCACCGGAGCGACGCGCGCCACGGCGACCGTCAGCCTGCGGGCCCGCGTGAACGGCTATTTGCAGAAGATCAATTTCAAAGACGGCGCCGAGGTGAAGAAGGGAACTGTCCTGTTCGTGATCGAACCGGCCCCTTACGTCACGGCCCTTGCTTCCGCAAAAGCGAATCGTCAGAAGGCCCAAGCTTCGTTGTCGCTGGCGGAAGCCGACTTGCTGCGGACCGTTCCGCTGGTGAAACGGGGTGCGCTATCCGAAGCGGAGCTCGATACGAAGAACGCCAACAAATCAACCGCCGAAGCCGACGTCGCCGCCGCCGAAGCGATGGTGACGCAAGCCGAGTTGAACCTGAGCTACACGCAACTCGTCGCGCCGATCGACGGCCGCATCAGCCGGCGCTTGGTCGACGTCGGCAACCTCGTGCAAGCCGAAACGACGATCCTCACGACGATCGAAAGCAATGACGACATCTACGCCTACTTCAACGTAAGCGAGAGCGACGTGCTGCGCTTGATGGAGCTGCACCGTGCCGAGCCCGATGCGAAGCCGGCCGCCCCGCCCGCTGCGCAGCAAGTGCAATTGAGTCTCCTGAGCAACGGTGAGTTTCCTTACGAAGGGACGCTCGACTTTTCGGAGCTCGGCGCCGATCCCGGCACCGGCACGCAACAGCGCCGCGCGGTCTTTAAGAATGCCGATCGCTCGCTTGTGCCCGGCTTGTTCGTCCGTTTGCGATTGCCGATCGGGAGTCCGAAGAAGTCGATGCTCGTCGCCGAACGGGCGATCGCTCGCGATCAGCGCGGCGACTATCTCTTGGTGGTCAACGCGAAGAACGTCGTCGAGTATCGCCCGGTGCATCTCGGCACCGCCGTCGGCACGATGCGGGTCGTCGCCGATGGGGTGAAGCCCGACGAATGGATCGTCGTCAACGGTTTGCAACGGGCTCGTCCGGGCGCTCCGGTCGATCCTCAGCGCCAAGAACAAATGGCGAAGCAACCCGGCTCGACCCGCCTTGCCTCGGTAGATAAGCCGGCGGCCGCAAAGCCGACGGCGGAGAAGTCGGGCCCGAGCGTGGCCTTGAAGCCCGCCGCGCAACACGTCGATTAACGGCTTCGCGACCGGCGGAACCGGTGCTTGGAACCGGTGCTTGGAAGCATGTCGTCTAGGAGTTCGCTGCTTTGTTTTCTCGCTTCTTCATCGAACGGCCGGTCTTCGCGAACGTCATCGCCATCGTGACGATGATCATCGGCGGCGTCGCGCTCTACATGCTGCCGATCGAGCAGTATCCGTCGATCACGCCGCCGACCGTGC